>JANPOX010000001.1:0-4596 GCA_031428235.1 Bacteroidia bacterium
ACAACCAGGCTGATTCAATTCATGAGATGATAAGCCTGTTCCTGCAGCCGGTGAATAGGGTTGAATGGTAAACCCTTTGTATAATAATCCTTTATTGTTTAAATTTTGTAAAAGCCACCAAACGCTTTCAATGTATTTATTATCGTATGTAATGTAAGGGTCTTTCATATCCACCCAGTAACCCATTTTAGCAGTTACGTCTTCCCACTTGTCGGTGTATTTCATTACCTCTTTACGACAAGCCTTGTTATAATCTTCAACAGAAATAAATTTCTTACTGCTTGGATTTCCGATATCTTCTTTAGTGATCCCCAAAGATTTTTCAACTCCAAGTTCAATAGGCAAACCGTGTGTATCCCAACCAGCTTTGCGCTTTACCTGGAAACCCTGTAATGTTTTGTAACGACAAAAAATATCTTTAATGGTACGCGCCATCACGTGGTGGATGCCTGGCATTCCATTCGCGCTAGGCGGACCTTCATAAAACACCCAGGGTGTTTTTCCTTCACGAGTAGAAATAGATTTACCGAAAGTGTCTTTTTCTTTCCAATAAGTTAAAATATCTTTACTTATTTGTGATAAGTTAAGCTGGGTATATGTAGGGTACTTTTTCATTTTTTTTATTTATTCACCAGAGAGACACAGAGGTCGCTGAGATTTTTTTGTTTTTAATAACCTTGAATTACTCTTTGAAAACCATGTTTCATTAACGGAACATTGAAGTTAATTAAAAATCCCAGTCTTTTATCCGCCAACTTTAAATAGGTAATCAATTGAGCTTTATGAATAGGTAATATAGTTTCAACAGACTTTAATTCAAGAATAAATTCGTCCTCTACTAAAACATCAATTATATAATTTTGGTCTAACCTAAAATCTTTATAAAGAATTGGTAATTTTATTTGGGTTTCTGCTTTAATTCCCCTCAGTTGAAATTCTTTCAATAAACAAATTTCGTAGGTTGACTCTAAAAGACCGGGTCCTAGATTTCTATGGACTTCAATACACGAATCCAGAATCTCACCAGTTATATTATCTCTAACGAAGTCTTCCATAAAATCTCGATTGTCACAGCATAACTATACACAAAAGGGGGAACGAATTTAAGAAAAAAAATCACATTACTTCCCTTTCAAAAACCTTTGTTTCTCTGTGGCTCCGTGGTGAATTTAGCCTAATTTCCCCATTTGCTTCATTTTGGTTTCGAAGGAATAGGCAATCGTTTGAGCACGCTGAATAGCCATCTCCGCTTTTTCGCCTTCAAACAAACTACGGACTGTACTTTCAAAGGTTTTGAGCCAGATGGTAAAATGTTCAGGTTTTAAAGGAAGGTTAACGTGTTTATCAAATACATTGGTCGTGTATCCTTCCTTATCTAACAACACAAATTCCCAGAATGCGATCATGTGGGGCATATGCTTTTCAAAATCCACATTAGCAAAAATTGGTTTTATATCTTCATTCAACATTAAGTTTGAATAAAATGTTCTTACCATTAACTCTGCATCTGCTGAAGTTGTAATGTCCTTTTTCATTTAGTAAAAATGGCAAGCAATTGCGAATCCACCAAATTTATAGGGAAAAATGCAAGAAAAGAAAAATTAAACTGTTATTTCTTTTTGCAAATCTGGATTGTGTGGCTGATCCCAACATTATCAATCTGTTCCACAACCTTAAATCCTGCTTTGTCAATCAATCTGTTAAACACTTCGCTATCATACATCTGACTGTTTCCGTTGGCAATATTGGTAAAATATAATGACGTCATTTGTAAACTGAATGCACCCGGTTCAAATTTCTGGCGATCCCAGAAAGTTTCCATAATATAAATACTTCCATCATCCGCGATTGCTTCATGACATCGTTTTAAAATACTGACAATTTCATCTTCACTAAAGCAATCTAAAAACTGACTCATCCAGATGGCATCTGCTCCTTTTGGAAACCGTTGCGCATCATCTAAAATGTTGATCGGATGATAGGTTACACGATCAGAAAATGCTGTTTTCGCTATGTTTTCCTTAGCCATCGCTAACTGTCCCGGCAAATCCAACATGGTCATTTTTACATCGGCATCATAATTTAAACATTTCGTTGTAAATTTCCCAGTGTTGCCACCAATATCCAAAATGTGTTTAGGTTTGCGTTTAAATAATTGTTTTAGTGCCTGGTCGAAAGATCCGTCAGAATAAAAATGATCGAAATTAAACCAACTATCCTGGATAGGTTTTGGTAAATGAGCCAGACCTTCATAAACAGTAGGCCAATCGCCTAATGTTTTTAATCCCGTTGGCTTCCCTTCTTTAATGCTGTCTGTCAAAGTAAACATCCCTTCATAACACACATCGTGAGTAAAATCCATGTTAACGCGGGTCATACGGTCATTTAAAATAAAATTTCCTGTTTTAGTGATCATGTATTTATGATCGTTTTTGATCACTAAACCTATGCCTAATCCTGCTTCTAAAAGAACCCTTACGCCATATTCTGACAACTTTAACTTAGGATAAATCTCTTCAAGTGTTATGCCGTTCTCACCTGATTCTTCAACCGCAGATAGAATTCCCAAATCTCTTAAAGACTTTGTTGCCTGAAAAACAATAGGTGCAAATGCTATATACTGAGCATTGGTAATGGCTTCAAAAGCTGATTTGGTATCTTTGGTAAAAAAATTCATATTCTAAACAATTAATGCGTTTTATATAAGAGCACCAAAATAAGGAAAAGATTAATTATTTTTTGGTATTTTCTTAATAAAATATAAATACCCGTCCACACGGATAGTAAAATAGTTTGTAATATTGTAAATTGCAGACACAAATATGGTAAAGATAGGGGACAAGAAAATCTCGGCGAATGATTTCTACAAAGTTTTAATAAGCAATTTAGAACTTCAGTTAGATGAAGAAGCGCTAAGAAAAGTATATCGCAGTCATTATTTTTTAAAAGAGTTCACTCGTGAAAAATTAATATACGGCATTAATACAGGTTTTGGGCCAATGGCTCAATACCGAATTAACCATGATGATCAGGTAAAATTGCAATATAACCTGATTCGCAGTCACTGTTCAGGTTCAGGTAATCCTATTCCTGAGATTGATTGTAAGGCAGTGATGCTTGCCCGTTTAAATACGTTGATGCAGGGCTTTGCGGGGATTCACCCGGATGCCCTGATCTTAATTAAAGACCTGATCAATAAAAATATTTCTCCTGTTATATACGAACACGGTGGGCTTGGAGCCAGCGGCGATTTAGTGCAATTAGCGCATTTAGCATTAACTCTTATTGGTGAAGGTGAAGTTTACTATAAAGGAACTATTACCGACACTGCTGAAGTTTTCAAAAAAGAAAACATCACACCGATGGAGATCCATATTCGTGAAGGGCTTGCTCTAATGAACGGAACTTCTGCCATGAGCGGTATTGGAATGTTGAATGTCATCTATGCGGAGAACCTGATGAACTGGAGCCTTTTAGCTTCTGCAACCATCATGGAACTGGTACAAAGTTTTGATGATCACTACTCTACTCCATTAAATGAAGTTAAACATCATTACGGACAAAACCTGGTTGCTAAAGCTTTACAGAAAACTTTAAAAGACAGCAAACTTGTAAAAAGCCGTGAAGAGCACCACTACAACCAAAAAGTAGAAGTAGATGTTTTGGTGGAAAAAATGCAGGAGTATTATTCCATCCGTTGTGTTCCGCAAATTGTAGGGCCAATTGTTGATACAGTAAATTATGCAAAAGAAGTTTTGATCAATGAGATCAATTCTGCCAATGACAATCCGATCGTAGATTGGGAACGCAAGAATGTTTACCACGGTGGAAATTTCCACGGTGATTATGTAGCACTGGAAATGGATAAATTAAAAATCTCCATTACAAAGCTTTCTATGTTAGCTGAAAGACAGTTGAATTTTTTATTAAATAATAAACTCAATAATATTTTACCACCCTTTGTTAATCATGGGGTGTTAGGCTTAAATTTAGGGATGCAGGGCGTGCAGTTCACCGCCACTTCAACCACTGCCGAAAACCAAATGTTATCTAATCCTATGTACGTGCATAGTATCCCAAGTAACAATGATAATCAGGATATTGTGAGCATGGGTGCCAACGCTTCATTGATCTGCAAAAAAGTGATCATGAACAGTTATGAAGTTTTGGCCATTGAATGGATGACCATTTTACAAGCAATCGATTATTTAAAGATGCAGGATAAACTATCATCCAAATCAAAAGATGCTTACGTTAAATTGAGAAAAATATTTCCATGTTTTGTAGAGGACAGTACAAAATACAAAGACGTGAAAGCAGTAAGAGATTTTATATTTTATAACCATATTGAAATACTTTAAATAAAAAATCGACTTGTCATCCTGAGCGGAGTCGAAGGACAAGACGAAAAAAAAGTTCTCGACTTCGCTCGAAATGACAAAAACTAAAAACTAAAAATGGAATACGCATTAGTAACCGGCGGAAGCCGTGGAATCGGGAAAGCAATTTGTTTACGCCTCGCAGACCTGGGATATAATATTATTTTAAATTATACGTCCAACGATACAGAAGCTAACAAAACCAAAGAACTTCTCA
>JANPOX010000002.1:0-2966 GCA_031428235.1 Bacteroidia bacterium
AATATCAGCCAGTAAATAACTAAAAATGGTTAATAGCGATGATAAAGTGATCACCGCTATTACAATCGGGTAATCCTGTGAAATAATGGCCCTTACTGTTTCGGTGCCCATGCCTGGAATCGTAAAAATACTTTCGATGATCACAGAGCCGCCTATCACAGCAGGAAAAACAGAAGAGAATACGGTGATTAATGGAAGTGCAGAGTTTTTCAAGGCATGCTTCCATAGGATAGTTCGCTCTGTCAATCCTTTCGCTTTGGCAGTTTTAATATAATCCAGTTGTAATTGTTCGCTAATGGAAGTAGCGGTTAGTTTTGATATAAAAGCGAGGGAAGAGTAAGTGTAGCAAATTAAAGGCAGGATCATGTAGGGTAGTGAATCTGAAAACTTTGAAAACAAAGAAGCATCCTCTTCATAACCTCCAATGGGTTTTATTCCGGACGGAGGAAAAAAAGATAACACATCCGGATTAGCAAACAACATGAGTAATAAAACACCCATGAAAAAAGATGGTATGGAATATAAAAGAAATAATAAAAACTGGGCTATTTTGCTGAACCTGCCATCAGGATATCTTGCCATCCTCATTCCAATAGGAATGCTAATAATATATGCTAATAAAATACTGATAATGGAAAAAAAGAGTGACCAAATCATTTTGTCTTTTATAATTGTAATGACAGGTTCCTTTTTTGAAATCGATATTCCAAAATCACCACGGATGATTCCTTTTGAATTACTACTGCCAAACAACCAACGGTGGTATTGATTGTGACAACCATACCATGCGATCTTTGGCAGATAGTTTTTGTAACCACCAGTGAGTTTAATCTGAGTTTTGATTTTATTCAATTGCTCTTCGTTATGTATTTTATAAAGTGTATCAGGCTCAGATAATTTTCTGATTGAAAAATAAAACAAGGGAAGGTCCAATCCTAATTCTTTACGCCAAAAGGATTTTTGCTGTTCCAGATCTTTTGTTGATTGTAGATTGCCACCTGAATTGGAAGACATGACGAGGCTATTGACAGGATCACCTGGTGCATTAGCCAGTAAAATAAATCCAATAATCGTTACTGCAAACAAGGTTGGGATAAACCAAAGAAATCGTTTAATTACATAACCCCACATGTATTAATCCTTAAGTTTTAAAGTATTTAATAGTACACCCGGGTATTCTGTGTAAATTTCAAGGTTCGACCATTTTTTATTGACGATCACACGTCGCGTTTGTGTGAACATAAAAATATATGGTTGTTGATCATACACCAGTTTTTGAAAACGTTTTGAAAGTTTAATTCTTTTTTGTTCATCAACACTGATATTGATACTGTCAATTAGAGCGTCGCTTTGCGCATCTCCAAATCCTGTAAAATTTAAACCATTATTTGACCAGGAGGATGAATGCCAAAGCTGTGAAAAATCCTCAGGTGGAGCGCTGCTTTGCCAGGCACCGATGCTCATGTCAAAATTATGGCCGGTAGCCGCACTCACAAATCCGTTATAGTCTAATGGATTTAGCATGGCATAAATGTTTGCCTTACTCATACTTTCTGCCAACTGCTTTGCCAAATCTTCCCAGACTTTTGAACCGGTAATGAAATTTATATTAAGTTCAAATTTGACTTTCTCCCCATCAATTATTTTATCCAACACCTGGTCATTGTCAGTATCTGCCCAGCCTGCTTCTTTTAAAATCATTTTTGCCTGTTCTGGGTTATAGACCAAGGCTTTCAGATCAGCATTGAAATCCGTTTTGTTTGGCGCAATCGGCCCTATCATCCGTTTATTATGGTTTTCGTAAAGGGTTTTATTGATCTGCTCATAGGGTGTTAGCAAAGCTATTGCCTTCCTGACAGTCAAATCAGTAAACAGTTTTTTATGTTTTTTGCCATCCGGTTTCATGTTCATAGCCACATAAGTATAATTGTAAGTATCTGCTAATTGCAGCACATAATTTTTTTTGAAGGCTTCATCTTTTTCAAGTTCTGTGAATGAAGCATAATCAATCACATTAGAAACATCTATTAATCCGTTTTTCAATTCCAACATAGCCGATGAGTTATTGGAGTTTAATTTGAAAATTATTTTATTGGGATTTGCCTGGCAATACCAATTTTCCTGACAGTTTTCTGACCAATGGTTTTTCTTTTTTTCTAAAGTGATACTTACCCCTTTATCCCATTTTGTAATTTTATAAGGTCCGGCACCATTCATAAATTGTGTATCTGTAGAATATTTAGGGCTATTGAATTCATCCGCCCATTCTTTTACATCAGGTTTAGACCTTAAAAAAGTGGAATCTGTTAACTGCACATTGCTGTATTTCGCCAGTATTTTATGTTTATCATAAAAGCCTTCCTGCATGATAGGGAAATCTGTCCAGAACCATGTATTTAAAATATAAGGCTTGTTCATCACGATCGTGAATTTTAGATTATTTGAAGGATCGGGTACAATATCCTGTATGTTTTCCCAATAAGGTTTAAAACCAGGGTTATTGGTGTATAAACATTTGCTTGCTTTCGTTGTAAATATAATGTCGCGGGCAGTAATGGGAGTGTTATCGTCCCAGGTCATGTTATTTTTTAGTTCATAAGTATAATTTAAACCATCGCTTGAAATTACCGGGAGAGCAGTTACAAGACAGGGTAGTAATTCACCTGTTTTATAATTCACACGCAATAAACTGAGATTTGTGTAAAGGTTTATTTCAGCTCTGACAGCGGATGCACCATTGGCAGGATGCATGTCTTCAGGTTCGCTGAGCAGTTGAACAACTAAAACATTGTTGGTTGTTTTTTTGCAACTGCTTGTAAATAGATAAAATAGAACACAAATTAAAAAATAAAGAAGGGCTTTCATAGTACTAAAAATAGAAAAACAAGGTAATAAAATTTATTTTTTGTTTAGCTTTTAATAATTTAAAAAAATTCATACATTTACGACCTCTTAATTAAATAAGA
>JANPOX010000003.1:0-1528 GCA_031428235.1 Bacteroidia bacterium
TATAAACCCAACGAAGTACCACCCTTTGGCGTGTTATCAGAAACCGCAGGAGGCACAAATCCCTACTTCGTCACGGGTGCAGGAGGATTTTTACAAACGATTTTAAACGGTTTCGGGGGTTTAGATATCGGTGAAGAAGGCATTACCCAAATCAAAGACATTAAACTCCCAAAAACATGGAAATCCTTGACGATTACGGGGGTTGGGGTTGAGAAGAAGACTGTTGTTGTATTGGGAGGGAAGTAGAGAATTATTAGCTTTGTCACTGCGAGCGTAGTGAAGCAATCTGTTGGATTGATGCAGAAATTTTAACAACCTTTACTTGTAAGCTGACAGATTGCTTCACTATGTTCGCATCGACAAAGTTCATCATATATAATTCAATACATTTTACCCTTAAATTCCTTGATTTTAGTATATTTACAACTTAGGAAGACAAAAGTCTAAAAGATAAAAATGAGAATACATAATTTAACATTAAAAAATATTGGACCATTTAGAGAGGCTCATCTTGAATTTATTGGACCAAATGATAATACTAAAAAACCTCCTATAATCATTATTACTGGTGAAAATGGTACTGGAAAAACAATTGTTATTGATGCGATTAGGGCTTTGTTTTATGGTATTTTTAGAAAAGTAGAAAGGGATGTAACCTCTTCAAAAGATTTTTTAATTGAATCTGAAATAAGTTTGTCTCATAGAATAAATTTAATTGCTAAATCCAAAAATAGCGATGGAGAAATAGTGACAAGTGATATTGATGTTAATAGATTCTTTACTAAAAATTTAAAGTCTAAATATGAAACCAGTTTTGTAATTAATTATTGGACATCTAGACTGTCAAACGACACATTCAATATTAAAAATATAGAAGCACCTGAAACACAAGGTACTCTCGAAGATGCTTTAACAGGCATACATCTTAATACAGATGTAACAAAACTGATTACATTTTTCGATTATTTGAGCGATAGCAAAGATGAAAATGAGAAAAAAGTAGGTACAAAGATTTATAGCATTATTAAACAAATCATTGACTTATCCATAACAGATGGGCATTTATCTCATGTTTCCAGAACTCAATTACAGCCTAAGATTTCAATAAAAAATACTGAAATATCTTTGGATAAATTAAGTAGTGGAAATCTTTATATTATCCAGCGATTCATTTTTTTATTGAAACAAATGTATGCAGTACACATCAATCATGGTGTACCGATTGAAGAAATTAATCAAATTCCAGGCTTGATATTTATTGATGAAGCTGAGAACCATTTGCATCCAAAATGGCAAAAAGTATTCATAAATAATTTATTAGAAATATTCCCTAATATCCAAATTATCATTACTACACATTCGCCTTTCATAGTGTCTTCCGTTGAAAATGCAAGAATATACGTTTGTTCGAGTGAAGGGGATGGTTCTGTAATAAAAGAAGAAACAGATTTTTACAGGAATAAACCCATTGAAGAGATTTTGATGAGTCCCCTTTTTAATACCAATAACTTCAATGCTGAAATTTCTG
>JANPOX010000004.1:0-3166 GCA_031428235.1 Bacteroidia bacterium
AAAATAAAAATGGAGGGTTAAAATTCAATTAAAGTTGTACTATTTGGTGATTATTACAATAAAATGTTGAAATCTGTATAGTTTTATTTTCCGTTTTGAATTTTTCTTTTTAATAAATTAACCATGCTATTATACGTTTCTAAAAGAAGATAACTATTTTTGAGGCATCAACCACTTTTTCAATCATTAACATGAAACATTTAGTTTATCTGATTCTTTTAATAACATTACCGCTTTTCGCTCAAAAAAAGAAAACCGTTGTTTATGCTGCCAAACCAAAATTAGTTTTGGGAATAATGGTTGATCAAATGCGTTACGACTATCTTTATCGTTATTATGATAAATATAGTGAAGGCGGTTTTAAAAGACTCATGAATCAAGGTTTTAATTGTAAAAACAACCATTATCATTACGCAAGCACAGTTACAGGCCCAGGACATGCCGCTGTTTATACAGGCTCAGTACCAGCCGTTAATGGTATCATTGGCAATGATTGGTACGATCCTTTGGCAAATCGCTCGGTTTATGTAGCTGAAGATACAACTGTACGTGCAGTTGGAACAGATGTTACAGCTATTGAAGGCAAGCGTTCGCCTGTAAATATGCACACCAGCACCATAACTGACCAACTGAAATTAGCTACATCGTTTCGTTCAAAAGTTATCGGAATAGCTGTGAAAGATAGAGGTGGCATTTTACCTGCGGGACACTCAGCAGATGCTGCCTATTGGTTCGATGCTAAATCAGGTAATTGGATTAGTAGTACCTACTACATGAAAGAATTGCCACAATGGATGAAAGATTTCAATGCCCAGAAAATGCCCGATAAATTGATTTCTCAGAAGTGGGAAACCTTGCTGCCAATTGAGCAATATACCGAAAGTGAAGAAGATAACCAAGAATATGAAAATGTGTTGTCTGGTGAAAAATTGCCAGTTTTTCCGCATACAGTTAGTAACTATGGAGCACTATTAACTTCGCCTTATGGCAATACAATTACGAAAGAAGTGGCATTGGCAACACTAAAAAATGAGGCTATGGGACAAGGAAAAGAAACCGATTTCTTATGTCTGAGTTTTTCAACGCCTGATTATGTGGGTCATGCAACGGGTACTCATTCAATTGAGATTGAAGACACCTATCTTCGCCTTGACCGAGATATTGCTGAAATTCTTAGCAATTTGGACGCTACTTTGGGCAAAAATAATTATTTGGTTTTCTTAACAGCCGACCACGGAGTAGCGGATATTCCTGGATTTTTGAAAAAACACAAGATTCCAGCAGGTGTTGGCGAGGGAGCAAAGGAATTTAATTATCTGAATGGGCAAATGGTTGAAAAATTTGGTGAAGGAAAATGGATAAAAGCCCAAGATAATTATCAGATATATTTAGACCATACATTGATGAAACAAAAAAATGTGACTATGAGTCAAATGTATGAATTTGTGAAAGAGAAAACCCTTACGCTTGGTTCATCGGTTTATCAGGTTGTAAATCTACATGATTTAAGCTCAGCCGTTATTCCCCCATATTATAAAGCACTTGTTGAAAATCTTTATAACCCCAAACGTAGCGGTGATATTATGCTTTTGCTTGAACCAGCATGGTTTTATGGTTCAAAGAAAGGAACAACTCATGGAACGATGTGGCAATACGATCGCCATGTACCCTTGCTTTGGTATGGCTGGAAAATTCCACAAGGAGAAACTGTTGAGCAAACTTATATTTCAGATATTGCTGCAACATTGGCAGCATTACTCAACATTTTAGAGCCAAATGGCTGCGTAGGAAAGCCAATTAAAGATGTTTTTGTGAAATAAAAAATGATAATCATTAAAGGATTTCCATTCAAAAAAATACAAGGAATTACACTTTTTCCGTTCATTATTGTGCAACCAAAAAAGCCGAGTATGGTTTTGCTCAACCATGAGCGAATCCATATTCGGCAACAATTAGAATTATTGATAATTCCTTTTTATGTCTGGTATTTAATAGAGTGGCTATATCATTATGCCCAATGCCGACGTGCTTGGGTAGCTTATCGACAAATCAGTTTTGAGCGTGAAGCCTACCAAAATGAAGAAGATTTTAGCTACTTAAGACATAGAAAATTTTGGGCTTTTTGGAAATATAGATAGTTGATTGTTTATAAGTCTATTGAACAAATTCTTAATAATATTGGGTATCGTTTTTCATTCTGCTATCTATTAACTTTTGTTTTTACTAACCATCAGTAATTAATTATTGCAACTTTAAATCTTCACATCTGCCCAGTTTTTGCCTGTTTTTATGCGATAAATTGCCATTTCGGACAAACCAAATTGTTTCGCCAATATTGTTTGCTTAGTTTTCCCTTCGGCAAGTTTCTTTTTAATAAGTCGTACTCTATCAATATTTAATTTTAAACCCTTGGTTCTTGGTCTGAATGATGGGCCAGATTTAAGATGTGCCAAGGCTTCATCGAGGGTTGCCCATTTCAAATTTGAAGCAAAATTATTCGTCTTATCATAGTCTATATGAAGCACTCTCTTTTGGTCGGGGTCAGTTTTTTCTAAAAATTGCCCAGCAACCAAATTGTGAACTGGGAAAGACTGATTTTCAGCTACACTTTTACCATTGTTATCTTTATAATATCTTTTAAGCGAAATTTTTAATCCACTTTTCACCTCTCCTTTCGTCAATTTTAAGATATACCCATCTATGTTTACATCTAAATAAAAAGAAGTTACTCGTCCAAAATTTGAAACCATATAACGCCTCTTTTGTCCTTCGGGAAAAAACTCTTTCCAAATTTCTGAAGGATACGCTTTAAATGGTATTGTTGCTCTTATTGGTGGGATAACTTTTTTTGACTCTTTAATTTGTTCCATTTTCTTTATCAAATTTAATATTCATTAGAAATGAATAAAAAACCATCTTTCAGTCATTAGCAAAGTAATTTTATAAATATTTAAAGGTTTGAGTTATAATCATTACTAGCATTCAGACCTTTAGAGGTTGTTAAAGTTTTTTTTTGATGGTTAAAAAGGTGCATTTTTAGCCCAAATCAAAAAGCTTAAACAACCTCTTAAACTTAATCGAACGCTTTTTTAAATTGCGAAAGTAATCCTGACCAAGATTTATCTTCTTTTGGTTGTGAAATAACCTTTACTTTGGGAAATTCCTC
>JANPOX010000005.1:0-2207 GCA_031428235.1 Bacteroidia bacterium
CAGATAACGGCTCTTTTACGACTTCTAATGCACGATCAATTTTTGACTGTTCAGAACACTTAGTATATAATTCAGTAATTAATGGAATATTACTGTTCTTTAAAGTTTTTGAAATTATATCTTCACTCCAAATGTTTTTCCTAAAGGGGAATATAGATTGTACTGTTGTTTTTTTTGAAATATATCCTTCTCTATCTTCATCTCCTCTAATACCAACATAAGACACAACCAGGTCATTACTTATCCATTTTTCAAATGGGTCAAGCTTTAAATTTTTCGTACACCATCTATTGAAGGTTGAAGGAAGAAATTTCCCTTTAAATTTAATGTAATGGTCAAATGCACCGATGTGACTATCGTTCGCGGCTTCAATTTTAACTATTTTTTTTCCAAGATATATCTCTAGATTTTTAATAACGGTATACGTCTCCTCCAACTCCTTACCGGTATCACAGAAATAATATTCAATATCTAAATGTGGGTATTTTTGTTTCAAATAAATAGCTAATGCTGCGCTATCTTTTCCGCCAGAAATCCCACAAACATGCCTAACTTTCTTTGTCATTTTTTAAAAGTTCTTCTAAGAGTTTAGCTAATGTTGCAATATTGAGCTGTCTATCTTCTGTAAATTTTGCTTTAATTATCCCGTGCAATTGGATTAACTCTTTGTTTTTACTTTTTGGTAACCTTACTAAGTTTTTTTTCAATCCCTCTACGAAAGAGGTAACTTCCAATTTAAATGCAATTTCTTTATTCTCATCAAAACCACTTTTACTTATATCGGAAAGATTGTCAAGTTCATGGACTATATCTTTTAACTTTTCATAAAGCACTTTTTCATCTTCATCAGAAATAGTTTCTAAGGATTTTCCAATACAGGCCTGAGTAATTGAGTTCAACCAATCTTTATTGTCATTTAATTCGGAATACACCCTTTGATGGAAAGTTTTCTGATAAGGTAACAATAGATGTTTTTTGACTTTTTTAAATCTCTCCTGAAGTTCATTTTTATACTCGGGGAACTTTAACTTTGCGCCGATTATTTCAATTAAAATAAAAGATTCTACCCTCTTTATTAATTCATCATAACAAGTTCGAATGTCTTTAATGCTCCCCTCTAATTGTTTAACATAATTACTTAATTCTTTTTTATCTTTTTGCAGTTGAGCCATGCTATGGCCGAGTGCTTTGGGGAATTCTTCAAAGAATGTTTGCTCGGGATCTTTTGCATGAGAAATCGCTTCACGCAAGGCTAATGTTTGTTTTGGTAATTTTTTAGTTGCTTTGGCATATTCCGGCAGCTTTGCATAGAATGTCAAAAAAGGTCGTATTGTTTCAATAAAATTCTTTCCAGATGGATTCTGCTGTTGAGATTGATTTAATAGGGTTCGGTAGCTATTAAATAAATTCAGTTTCACACCTTCAATATCAAAAGCTTTTACTTCGTATTCCTTTGGATCTTTAGTAACTAATTCTAATGTAGAATGAGTCATATAAGGAACATAGATTTCTTCGTGAAATAATGCAAAATCATCACGTTTACTAAATAAAAATATTGGCAACCAAAAGTCTATAAGGCCTTGTTTTAGCTTAAAAGGTTTGGAAAGCAATAAGTCAACTAATTCCTGTAAATTTCTTTTGCCATTTCTTGTACTTATTAAAAAATCTTCGCATGCTTTCCAAAGTAAGGGAAAATTAGATTCTCTATTTCTTGGCGCACCTAGGTCATACCCAGTTTTTGATTCAAAATGAATACCTGTTTCTCTTAATAAAGAAAGATAAATTGTTTTATCCGGTGGAAACTTTGTGCTTTCATAACCCAAATCTTTTTCTGTAGAATTATTTATAAGCGCATTCAGGAAACTCTTTCTAGCGCCAGCTATTGCACCAGATAATTTGGTTTTATTAACCATTTCATTTTTAAAAACCGGTGTATGGGTATAAATGGTATTACAAATTACCGAAAGATATTTATTAAATGTTTTCTGATCATTTAATTCAACTCTTTCTCCTTGAAAATACCAACGAACAGGAGACTTTGAAGAATATAAATTTCCAATAACATAATGATTTAAGAGTTTTATCTGGTGTTGTAGAATAATATTCAATTCTTTTAGAGCTATCCGATCATCTGAATGAGCTTCCTTTACTTTATTTATTTTCCCAATTTCGAATAACTGGTTTCTGATATCGTTGGTATTTTTATA
>JANPOX010000006.1:0-3094 GCA_031428235.1 Bacteroidia bacterium
CTATCTTTGATGATACTTTCATTTTCTTTGGTATGGGAAAGATTTACAAATACACCGCTTCCCCTCACGATCCCGTCTTTATGAACTGTAACCACAGAACCGAAACCAATTTTTCTTAAATCATCTGCTTTTTGCTGATTATGTAAAAATAGTTTATGTGCTTCTGCTTCACTTTTAATTGCCTGGTTCCAACCAAAAGCACCTTTTTTAGGAGCATCAATATAATCTGTTCTTTTTACTTCCGGCATGCCATAATCAGAATACAAATCAATAAATGCCGGATAGATATGTTTCCCTTTAAGATCAGTTGTAATAGCATCTTTAGGTATTTCTAATTTTTCACCGGCACGCAAAATTTTACCATCCTGTACAAGAATTACTGCATCCTTAATAGTAACATCAGCATCAACATGTAAAACACCATTAGTGAAAGCATATATCGTATGGATAATGTTGGGGGCACCGTTCACCGGAAAAGTACTTTGACCAAACAAACAGGAAACCGTAATGAAAACTGAAAACAGAAAGCAAATAAGTGTACGCATAGTATAAAATTAAGTGTAGCAAATATAGCATTATCGTATATCTATAAAAATTAGTTTGCAGTATTTAAATCAGAGATAAATTGTTAATTTTGAGATAGACTAATTTTCAATTATGGCAACAGGTATGTTACATTCCCACTATTTATTTGTGATTCTTTTCACATTAATTTACCTCGTAAAAACAATTCTGCTTTTAAGCGACAGAGATGAGCTTCTAGAAAAATTTAAAAAGAAAACCAAAGTTCTTGAAATGATTGTGAGTTTTGGTTTTTTAGCAACCGGCATATTTTTGATGTTTCAGATGCCGCACATTCCGACATTAATGTATGTTAAAATCGGATTGGTACTGGCTTCAATTCCTTTGGCTGTGATAGGCTATAAAAAGAAGAATAAAGTACTTGCCACTTTGTCTTTCTTTTTGATCGTAGTATCTTTTGGTATCGCAGAAAAAGTTAAAAAAGAAAAAGCAGGTGGAAAAATCGTCACTATTAGCGGCAAACAGATCTATGAAGAAAAATGTACGCTATGTCATGGCGGAGATGGTAAATTAGGAATGAGCGGTGCAAAAGATCTTTCGGTAACACCATTGAATCATGAAGGTATTGTGACTATTGTGACTGAAGGAAAAAACACCATGGCTTCTTATAAAACATCCTTATCAAGAGAACAAATTGAGGCCGTAGCATCATTTATTGAAACTGATTTAAAAGGGAAATAATTTTTTTTGCTAAGGACTCATTCAGAGCCTAGTTCTACTCATTTCAGAGCTATTTTTAGTATTTATAATGTATATTTATAAAATACTTAAAATCGCCATTTGCTATGAATAAAGCCGTACTTTTTTTTATGTTTCTTGCACTTACATTTTTTGTAAAGGCGCAAAATGTTGGTATTGGAACAAATAATCCCTTTTCAAAACTTCATGTTGCAGGAGCGATTAGAAGTGACACATTAATTGGTGCCGGTGTTCGAAATTTGTTTGCTTCACCAAATGGGCGTATTTATGATAGTTTAGTGATGCCATCAACTTTAAATTGGGAAATTACAGGTAACTCAAATATTACAGCACTTAATTTTTTAGGAACAACAAATGCGAGCGATGTTATTTTTAAAACAAATAATATTGAAAGCGGTCGTTTTTTGGCGTCAAATGGCTTTTTAGGTTTAGGAACTTCTACGCCTGGAACAAGATTGGAAGTTAGTGCCATTGGTGGTGATGGTATAACCATAAGAGCAACAGCAGGAACGGACGTTGGTGATTTAATATTTTTAGATGGATCGGGAATAGAAAAGGGCAGGTTGTATTCAAACCCACTTTTAGCTCCTGGACTTATATTGTCAGGAGGAAACACTCCTGGTGCGCATGTGTTTATAGATAATATAGGAAACGTTGGTATCGGAAACAGTATTCCAAATAATAGGTTAGAAATTACATCTGCCACGGCTAATACATCAGGATTGAGGTTTACGAACTTAACATCAGCATCGCCCACTATAGCGTCAGTAGGCAAAGCGTTATCTGTCGATGTTAACGGCGATGTTGTTTTAATACCATCTTCCTCAGATGCCTGGCAACTTTTAGGAAATGCCGGTACGATAGCGGGTACAAATTTTTTGGGCACAACAGATGCGCAGGATTTGGTTTTTAAAACGAATAATGTGGAATACATCAGAACATTGGCAAGTAATGGATTTGTAGGAATTGGTACTCCTGCAGCCAGCGCTCAATTGGATGTTGTATTAACTAATAATACAACGGCCAGTTCCATTGCCAGATTCTCGAGACAAGGAACAGGATCAGTTGGTTGGTTTAGTTTATTTTCCGGAGCAAGCCTTTCTGATTGGAACGGAATGACACAAACGGGTGATAAATCTTTGATCTTTACAAACGATAACAACCCATCTATTTCTGATAATTCAGGATTATTAATTGCTCCATGGACTACAGTTGGAAATCCTAGCATGTCATCAGGAATTAAGATAATGGAAAACGGAAACATAGGAATCAGTGTGGGCGCACCTACTAAAAAACTGGAAATTATATCAGATGTTAATGCTGCTATTTATGGAACCCGTAACTTTAACGGTATAGCTAACAGTGATGCCGGATTTATTGGCGGTATAGATGCAGGTTACACCAATACAGGTGTTTATTTTGTGCAAAAAGATAATGTGAGTTTGGGAAGCTTTAATACTAATTTATTAAATGTTGTTTCGAATGGTGTGCCACAAGTATTAGTGAATGGTACTGGTAATATGAGAATCGGAAATCAATATTTTACCTCTCAGTGTGGAGGGGCTGTTACTGCTACAGATGTATTAAATGTTAAGTTAGCTGTAATGGGAGGCTATTCCTCTTTCGGTAGTTTTAATAGTGATCCTCTTGGTCAACCAGCACCGCCGGCAACATCCTGGTTGAATGGGGTAGGCGCTTTGGTGTTAGGTATGAACAGACAAGCAGGCACAAGCAATGTGGATTTTTGGAATGTGAGTGATCCCGGAAATGGTGCTGCAGCACTTGCCCCAACAGATAGAGGTTACAACTGGAG
>JANPOX010000007.1:0-2138 GCA_031428235.1 Bacteroidia bacterium
TCTTTTTAAACGAAAATACTTTGGAAGGATTTAAAAATTGTGAGAAGCTAAATCTTACATAACTGAACCACATAATCAATAACGCCAATCCAAGCCATGCCAAACGATTGTATAAGAGATAATCGGTTAATGATAATAAGCGTTCATTTTGTTCAGACGGTGTCCAATACTGCGTTACTTTTCCAAGGGCTTTATTCCCATAAGGATCCAACATAGCAGCTAATGACTGGTATTCAATATCCGATAATACAGAATTAGCGGCCAGGTCAAACAAAAAGAAAATGACTGTAAATAAATAAGCAATGGTGGTGTTTCGCAAAAATGTAGTTAGTGAAAAATAGATGATTCCAAACAATAATGTATTTGGAACAACGAAATATAAAAAAGGTTGTAGGTAATTATAAATTTCAATAGGGCCAATGGTCGGTTGTCCTTGTCCGATAACACTACCTAATAATAAACCGAAGAACTGACCGCTGAATACAAACAACGCTATTACAAGCACACCAAAAAAACGTCCGAAGAAGTAGGCTGGTTTAGTAATTGGTTTGGTAAAAAATAATGAATGTGAATTGTATTCAAAATCACGCTGAATGGCTGTTGCCATAATAGCAATGATGATCATGTTGTGAATCAAAGCCAGAATGTTTTGGTTAAAGGCAAGATACAAACTGGCATTCGCTACCGCACTGTTTAAATAGGTATTACTGTCGCTGGAACCCAATGGAATAACACCGGAAGCCGCTAATGAAAGGAATAAATAGAACGCAAAATAAATACTAAAAAACACATAAGTGGATGGTTTTTTTAGCGCATATTTTAATTCGAATCGAAAAATTTCTGAAAACATAATGTGTCTTATATTATAAACTAATTATTAATTATCGTATTTGAGCCTCGTAAAAACATTGATCTTTTCTATGTTCTCTATATACCTATGTGGTTTATCAGTTAAAGAATATTCGAGAAATAAACATCTTCCAGATCTGGTTCAACAACCGAGAAGGCAGCATCAGGCAGGGTATCACTTTTTACATGAATCAATACTTTACCATCAATCACTTTCGCCGAAATAATTTTATATTTTTCCTTGTACGCATCTAACTCATTTTTATCGATCATTAATTTCCATACGGTGTTTCTCATTTGTTCAATCGTATCGCTTGGTTTACCGTCTAATAAAACCTGTCCACGGTTCATGATCACCATGCGCGGACATAAATTTTTAATATCTTCGACAATATGAGTGGAAAGAATAACGATGATATTTTCTCCAAGGTCACTTAAAATATTATGAAAACGATTTCTTTCGGCAGGATCTAATCCGGCTGTTGGTTCATCTACAATGATTAGTTTTGGATTTCCTAATAAAGCCTGCGCAATACCAAAACGCTGACGCATACCGCCTGAAAAGCCACCCAGCGCTTTGAAGCGCACGTTGAATAAATTGGTTTGATGAAGCAAACCGATCACTACATCCTGACGCTCGCCACGATTATTGAGGCCTTTCAATTCTGCAAGATGATTGAGCAAATCCCACGCTGTCACTTTAGGATAAACCCCAAAATCCTGCGGCAAATAACCCAGTATTCTACGTACCCCGTCTTTGTCCTTGAGCACATCAAGGTTACCCATCACCGCCGAACCACGGTCAGCGTCCTGCAAAGTCGCCAATGTGCGCATCAGCGTTGATTTACCCGCGCCGTTGGGGCCCAACAGACCAAACATTCCTGCCGGAATCGTTAAAGTCACGTTTTTAAGGGCTTCCACGCCGTTCGGATAAGTCTTGGAGAGACCGCGAATAGTGAGTTCCATATTGATGCTCCGGCTGATGTTTGAAGGTATTTAAAGACTTGGGGGAGTTGTGGCCCAAAGACAAGTATCAGGAACACGTCTAGTATAAAAGCAGGCTCAGGTCTGCGTTTGCGCTCAGCTTAGCAATCCAATACCCCATTTAAGAATGATTGCACAGGAACGCTTCCATCACGTTCAGAATGCGACGAAACCCTCGAATTATGGGGTGAGGCATGCGCCGCAGGCAAAATCAAGGTGTAGACTTTTTACTTTCCCCCATCATTTATTACAAGAAAATTTATGCGCGGTTTCCGTATTTCCCAACTCCCTCGCTTAGTCTTACC
>JANPOX010000008.1:0-4352 GCA_031428235.1 Bacteroidia bacterium
ATTTCTATTTAAAAATGTAGTGTCATTATTGCCATATAGCTCAATGAACTCATTTTCATTACTGTTTATAGTATTATCATCCCGTTGCAATACTTTGTTTCTGGTGATCTTTTCTTTCCTTTTCAAAAGCACAAAACCCCAGTCAGGTTCTGTATCAATGATATCATAATATGGATTAAAATACTTTTCTTCCAACTTAGTTGCGATGTAATAATCACAATTCATTTGCATCACTTCCGTTGGATCTGCCGGATTCAATACACCCCCATGCCGGTAATTCAAAAAAGCATAGAATAGTTCTCTCACACGATGCCCTCCAATAGTAACCCGTTCCTTAGACTGATTTTGTTCTTTTAGTAAAGTAGTGTAAAAACGTTCAGGAATCGTTTCATAAACATTTAAAGAATGTTTTCTGAAATTTAGATTAAGCATGAAGTGTGCAGCGAAAGCGAACGAAAAAATGCCTAGAATAACAGAGTTGAACTTTGGAGATAACTGATCAAATATAAAACTAACAAGCAATACAAAGAACAGATAAAAAAACAAGCCTGTCCTGTCTTCCGGGTAATTAACCCCCAACAATTTATGCATCATATAAAAGCCCACGCATAAAAAACCAAGAATAACAGCAAATAGCAAAGATAAAGTAGGTCTCTTTAATTGTTCTTTTATTTTAAAAATGAAATTTCTGTTATAGAAAACAACCAGAAATAAAACCAATAAAAACAAAATGATTAATCCATATTTTAATACTGGCGTTTCAAATCCAAAAATTAAATGCATTAAACTTACAAAGGTCACTGTCCAGTAGCTATCCCCTGCTCCATAATATAAAGCACCATTATCCTGTAAAAAAAAGGAAAACGATAACCAGTAATAAATAGCTCCCAGATGCAATAACCATATGAGGAGCGTTAAAGGATTAAACAGTTTTTTATTAAACAACTGAATCAAGCCAATGATGGCGCTTAGCAATAACACCACGATAATAAGGATCAGGTTCGCACTAATTGCAAACTGAAAAAACACGAAACTAATTATGAATTTATTTTTTGTTTTAGGTTCCTTAATATAATCCAACATAAAAGATATTCCTGCCAATAACATTGCCATTGACAATCCATATCCACGACAAGCACTAAAAAACGTTATCCAGTGAAATGATAATAATAACCCGCTGGTCAAAAATATTTTAGATCCCAACTGGGTTAAGTGCCTGCAAATACAATATGTCGAATAAATCAAAACAACCAATCCCAACAAGTTTGGTAATCTTAATGAAAAAGGCGACGAACCAAACAAATGGAAACAAATATTTCCAAGAAAACTATTTAAGACATGGTTATTTGCGTCTGCAGCTGAATGAAAAGGCATATAGTGCCCGGATTGAATAAAAAAGAAAAAAGTGGCCGTTTCATCATGATTGAAAGGAACGTAAAAGCTTCGCAACAAAACAATCACAAAAACAAGCAACGCTACTACTAAAAAGAAAATAGAAAACTGCTTTTGAATTTTTGAATCGTGTACCATGTTACAAATAAATTATTTATCGAGATCCAAATAAATGTGATTTTTACTTAACAGATTTAGTCTAAAAATAAGCATAAAAAAAGCATCTACCGGCAGGCAGATGCTTAATTAAAATTTTATAAAATATTAAGGAGTTGTTGTAGGAGCTGTTTGTTGAGCCGGTTGTTGCACTGGCTGAACTGCCGGCACTACTGCACCACCTGCTTTTTGTTTAGTGATTGATCCTTCAGTTTCATCTGAACTTTCGGTTACTCCTGATTTTTTAGGAGTAGATAATAAACTAAATACCAATAATAAAATAGCTAATGTCCATGTTGCTTTTTCAATAAAATCAGTTCCACGACGCGCACCCATTATTTGGTTTGCTGCTGAGAAATTACTAGAGATCCCTCCACCTTTTGAATTTTGGACTAATACTACTAAAATTAGTAATACACATACGATAATGATGGCGATGGTTAAAATTGCTTGCATAAGTTATTTGTTAGTTTTCAGTTTTTCTATAAGGGATGCAAAGTAAACACTTTTTTGCGGAAATTTCAAACTTAATATTTCATAAGCGCGAATTGCTTTAGAGATATTACCCTGCAATGCATAAATTTTAGCCAATGTTTCTGTCACCAGGTGTTCATTTTCCAGTAAACTTTGTTTGGCATCTGTTGCCGGCGTGAAAAATTTATTAGTCCCTAATTTTATACGTCCCGGATCAGATTCAATAATTTTATCAATTAATTGCTTTTTTTGCTCAAAAACAATAGATTTCTTTTCTTTTTTAGGGATTTCGACCTCTTTTTCATCACTTTTTGAGATTTTAGGTTTATCCTCTTTTTTAGTTTCTGTTTGGAAAGTATGGGCTTCTTTTTGAATGGTTTTCAACCAATCAGTAAAAGAGCTTGGTTCATTGATTTCCTCTTTATTAAGATCCTGTGTTTTAATAATTTCTGTTTGAACATAAGACCCAACAATCTCTTTATTAATTTCCTGTTCAATCGACTTATTCAATTTATCCACATCAAATTCTTCAACAGGCACTTCCGTTTCATTCTCAATCGTTTTTACAATATCCAATTCTTTATTAGGTTGTTTAATTGCAACAATTTCTTTTTCAGAAGGAATAATAGGATGAGAAACGGTGTTCACATAAATGACTTTAATGTCATTGCTTGTGACCGTCACAGGGCTGATTTCCTGTTTCGTTTCCACTTTTATAATCTCAGCAGCTTGATCAATAATTACCTCAGTATTTATTTTAGCTGATTCTGCTTTGTTTATGAGCTCATACAAAACACTCCGGCTGTTTGCTATAACTGCTGTTTTGCGTAGCTGCTTTGAATAATTAATCGACTGGTATTTGTGAAGGCCTTTCGTATAAAGTAAATGTGCGCTCTCAAAAAACGGATATTCCCTTATCAAAACCTCAAGATCAGCCAATTGCGTTTCCGCAATACTAACAGGCTGTTTGATAAGGTCTATAAATTGCTGCTGTTGCATTACCAGTTATTAAACGCTTTGTTAAAAATATCTTCTGTTAATTGCCTGTTGATCTCAGTTAACAAGGCATCTTCCTGAGATGAAATAGCAGTATTTGCTTTAAAATCAGCAAATCTGGTGAAGCTTTGTTCAAACCCTTTTGCTTCATCAAATTTGTTGATGTATTTCACACTCACGGTAATTGTTAATCTGTTATTAGCCGCCAGGTCATTACTTTGAATGGAAACGGGCGCGACATTATAATCCATAATAGCCCCTTCAAACTGAAGATCACCGTTTTGTTTCATCAATGAAAGATTAGTCTGAGTGGAAACCACATCTCTTAATCGCTCAGTAAATTTTTGGCTAATGGAAGGTGATCCTAAAGTTGTTTTATTTTCAAAAAAACTTACTGAAACAGTTTTGGCTTCAATAGGAATTGTTGCTCCGTTTAAGGAATATTTTACTTTGCAGCTATGAAAAACAGAAGCTGAAATTAAAAATGCGAGTATGTAACAAAGTTTCTTCAAAATAAATTACTCCTGCGAATTTAGTAAATTTTCCTCCCTTGGCGGCTTTAAAAATGGGCAAATTAGAAAACTTTATGATTATTCCATCAAAGGTTTAATATTGATCACTTTCAAATTATCAGGGTTAAAATACTTTTTACAAATCTCTGTCAATTGCTCTGCTTTAATGGTTTTATACGTTTCAATCGTTTGATTGTATTTCTTATAATCCATAAAATAATACTCAGAAAAGCCTAATCTATCTGCAATGGCTTGGTTTGAGAAATTTTGAAAGGCCATATTGACTTCCAGATTTTTCACGTAATTATCAATCAATTCCTGATCAATACCTTCATTCATAATATCATAAATTTCTTTAGAGATCATTTTTTTCACTTTGGCATTTCCAATCTGAGCTTGCATTATGACATCAAAAGTGGCGATATTTGAATACAAACGTGAGTCGTCAGATTGAGCAGCAATTTGGTAAGCCATGTTACCTTTTTCTACAATACTGTTATTTAAAATAGAATTTGGATTGCTAAATAAAAGGTCCTTTAATAAATTAAAACTGTAGTAATCTGCTGTTCCTACTGCAGGGCAAGGAATTGCATAAGAATAGATCTGAACAGGATAATCTATTTGCAGTTCTTCTGTGGTAGGAACAAAAGAAAAAAGATCAGGTTCCGTCTTTTTGGTATTAACCGGTAATTGTTTTTTAATTGGCCCAAAATATTTGCCCGCAAATTCAAACATTTGCTCTGCTGTAACGTCACCAACAATTACCAGATAAGCATTATTAGGACTGTAATATTTATCATAAAAATCCTGGCATTGTTTAGT
>JANPOX010000009.1:0-2670 GCA_031428235.1 Bacteroidia bacterium
TAACTCCAGTCTTCATAGCGCATTTGATTATCATTCACATAATCATCCTGAGTGAATGCCTTAAATGGCAATAACCCCATGAACAAACAAATAATATAAATGATTTTTTTCAAATGCTAATAGTTATAACGGTAATAATGAGTTTTTAGTATCAATCTTAGTCTCTGATTAAATTCCCTTTACCATTTTTTGTATACTGGATAGAGGAAGGATTTCCAGTGTAATGAACATCACCCCCCCGGTCAATGATGATCTCCATTAACCCATTTTCAGGAGCTTTTATATACGCATGGCCAATCGAGAGACTATGCAGGAAAACATAATTATTAATTGTTAATCCGGATGCGTATAAATAGTTGGTCCCATTATAATTACTTTCCATCAGATCAGTTGTGCCAAATAAATAAGTATCCCCGTTTCCATGTGAGCTGGTCACAATTCTTCTCGTTTTAATGTCCAATTTAAAATCACCCGAATTTTCATTTCTTAATAAAATCTCATCTTGAACAATGGTATTTACGGTTTCAATATTTCCTAAACCACCATTTTTTAGATATTTAAAATAAGGGGCCGTTATGAATACTTTAATTTTATGTTTATAACCCCTTACCCAATTGCAGCGATTGTTATTAAACACTTTCAATGTTTCGCCTTCCAACTGAGTTTTAATTAAACGCTGCAGATTTGCGCCGGCTTCCACTTTCACTTCAAATTCAGGACCCTGTGTAAGATACAAATCCATTTTATCACTCAAAGTAATACAATTAAAATCCCTCACATCATGATAAATCACATTCGTTTTGCCTGTGGATTTGACGCAATCACACATGCTTTCTTTCTTACATGAATTAAATAAGAGAAAACAACCGAATATGATTATAAAACTATAACGCATTTATTTTCTTCTTTTTAATACTGAAGCGGTAACCAATTCCATAATCGAAATGTGCAGCCACAGCCCAATGTGATTTCATAGTAAAATTAACCATTAAACCATTTTTACAAAAATACCTGATTCCTATGCGATGAAAAATAGGCCCATCTTCTTTCGGTTTTGAAATCGCATAATATCCCATTTCTATTGGGAAACTGATTTGCCCCACATTATAGGCATAACAAATTTTAGTTCCTAGTTGCAACACATCGGTCCAACCATTAGCAGGATGACCTGATGTTCCCAAATGATAAGCATTCTGAGTATCATAACTCACATCAATACCTGCACCCCATTTATGAGTATTTCTCACATTATAATAATAATTCAATCCAAAGGTGTTGGCAAAATACCGTGGCCCTCCGGGAGGCTCATGCTCATTTACACCTACAGCATCCCAGACAAGGATTTCGTGTCTGCTTTTCCAGATAGAGGCAGAATCAATCAGGTCTGACTTTACTACTTCTCCATTTAATTTATAAGTTAAACCCATGTTCAGAGAAACTACATTCAGTCCTAAATTTGGTACAGATGTCCGTCCGTTTGATGCATGCGCAAAAGAGATACCCGGTTCTAACCTAAATTTATTGCTCAATTTGAAATGCCATAATACTTTCCATTGTACATAGGTGTTCCAGCGACTGGCGATAGCAATATTTTTAGGATTGTTATCAATATCAAATTTTTTTGTCAGGTAAGATACACCCCAGCAAATTCTTAAAATCGGCCTGCTGGCTCTTACTTTTTTGTTCAATGGAATTTCGATATAAGGAGAAAGAGCATAACAATAACCCAGTTGTTTTGGATTGGCAAAATCAATGAAGTTAAAAGATAAACCAACTTCCGGAAAATTATTCTCCCTATGCCATCGTTTACTTCCGGTTGTTGGTTTTACAAAATCAATTTCAAAACCGGGGATATATCCTTTAACGAGATTACCAATGGTACTCTTGTGCTCAAAAACAAAACCATAGGTAGGCGCAACTTTTATATAAAAATCTTTTGTTCCGGTCATGTTTTTTTGGGCAAAGCCAATCACGGGAATTAAAAGAAATAAGTATTTAAGGAGTTTTACCAAAAGAAGTCCCAAAATTACGATAGATTTTTAATTCTATTCCTATTATATGTGTTATTTTCTGTTTAAAAACCCTAAATTAGCGCCGAAATTTAACCCCCTCCAATTCATGGAAGTAAAAGATATTAAAGATTCGGGCTTAGCTCAAAATCCGGTTATAGGACAAATGCTCGTGAACAATCATGAGCAGATTTTATTTTGTAATGATAACGCAACCGGTTTAAAAGCGATCATTGCTATACATAACACTGTTTTAGGGCCATCTTTAGGAGGAACCAGGATGTGGAATTATAACAATGAAATGGAAGCGTTAACAGATGTTTTACGTTTATCCCGTGGAATGACTTATAAATCATCAGTTGCAGGCTTGAACCTTGGTGGTGGAAAAGCAGTAATTATTGGAGATGCAAAAAATAAATCGGAAGCTTTATTGCGCCGCTTTGGAAAATTCGTTAATAGTCTTGGTGGCAAATATATTACCGCTGAAGATGTTGCAATGAATAGCCGCGATATGGAGATTATTAAAATGGAAACTGACTACGTGAGTGGTTTACCAGAAAATATGGGTGGCAGCGGAGATCCATCTCCCGTAACAGCATACGGTGTTTACGTGAGTATGAAAGCCAGTGCTAAAGAAGCTTTTGGAAGCGATAGCTTATCC
>JANPOX010000010.1:0-8287 GCA_031428235.1 Bacteroidia bacterium
TTCCATAGGAATATCCTTTTCCGTTTGCGCATCATAAGCACTACAGTCTAATTCAATATTGCCCATGTTTGCAGGTTTTACAAACCCGTTTTTACTTATTTTTAAAGCAGGATCCGCATATACTTTTTGAAAAAATTTACCCCAGATCGGCAAGGCCATACTAGCTCCCTGGCCTTCATTAGTAGAATTAAAATGCACACTTCTTTCCTCACCACCTACCCAGCAACCTGCAACCAGTTCAGGTGTTAATCCCATAAACCAACCATCGGCATTGTTTTGAGTTGTTCCGGTTTTACCTGCAATTTCATTCCGCAAATTATACCGTGACCGCAGTCTTGAGCCGGTTCCTCTATCAACTACACCGCGCATTAATTGAATCATGGCGTAGGCTTTTTCTTCACTGAATACCTCATCCGTTGTTGGAAAAAATTCTTCTAAAACTTTACCGTTTTTATCTTCAATTCGTGTGATAAACGTTGGTTGAATATATGTTCCTTTATTAGCAAACGTGCAATTGGCAGCTACCATTTCAAAAACAGAAATATCAGGCGTTCCAAGAGCAATCGATGGCACTGCTTCAATGGGTGCAGTTATTCCTAAACGACGCACTAAATTAATAACTGCATCCGGACCAAATTGTTTCATCACCCAGGCCGTTACATAATTAATAGAACCCGCCAAAGCATAACGCAATGTGACCATCTTACCCGTCCCCTTATTTCCATCCGAATTATCAGGGCACCAGGCCGGCTGACCCGGAGTTTCAATACAAGTTCTAACATTGGCTACCTGGTAACAAGGCGAATACCCTTCTTGTATTGCCAATGCATACACAAAAGGCTTAAATGTGGAACCAACCTGGCGGCGGCCAACTTTCACATGATCAAATTTAAAATGGTGGTGATTTACACCTCCAACCCATGCCTTTACATGACCTGTAGATGGCTCAATAGAAACAAATCCTGTATGTAAATAACTTTTATAATACCGAATACTATCCCAGGGCGACATGATCGTATCAATATCTCCCCTTAAACTGTAAACCGTCATATTAACGGATTTTTGAAATTCTTTAAAAATCTGTTCCTTTGTAAATCCTGCGTTCTTCATCGAGCGATAACGATCACTTCGCTTCATAGAACTCATCATAATGTTTTCGATCTGTTCTTTATTTACATTCCAGGCAAATGGTGCGTTCTTTTTTGTTTTACATTCTTTAGTAAATTGTTTTTGCAAATCTGCCATGTGTTCACTAACAGCTTCCTCAGCATAACGCTGCATACGTGAATCAATGGTTGTAAAAATTCTTAGCCCGTCTCTGTAAATATTATAGGGTTTATTTGTTTCAGGATTGATATGTTTGGAGCACCATTCTTTTAAAAAATATTCTCTTAAGTATTCCCTGAAATAAGGGGCTAAACCATCATTATGATCTTCCGGGTGATAAATAATTCCGAGTGGTAAAATCTTTAAACTGTCATACTTTTCTTTCGTTAAAAATCCATTAACCACCATCTGCATCATTACCACATTTCTTCTGTGAAGAGTGGTATCTGCTTTTTTTATTGGATTAAATAAAGAAGGATTTTTAGCCATGCCAATAAGCATGGCAGCCTGATGTATTTCTAAACTATCCTGGCTTCTGTTAAAATAGATTTGGGCAGCAGACTTTACACCAACCGCCTGATTTAAAAAATCAAATTTATTTAAATACAAAGCCAATATTTCATCCTTTGTATAATTTTTTTCAAGACGTGCCGCAATTACCCATTCTTTTAATTTTTGAAGGATCATTTTTGGCTTGCTTAATTTCTGACGGGGAAACATCATTTTAGCTAGCTGCTGAGATAAAGTACTTCCTCCTCCACTACTTGATCGCCCAGTCAACGCTCCAAAAACAGCTCTTCCTAAGGCTCTAATATCAACGCCACTATGGCTGTGAAAACGCGCATCTTCAGTGGCAATCAATGCATTCACTAAGTCATTGTCTAATTCATAATACTTAACGCTCACCCGGTTTTCTGCATAATATTTTCCGAGCGTTTTCATATCGCTGCTGTAAATAACAGTAGCTAAATTACTTTTTGGGTTTTGTAATTCAGCCACACTAGGCAGATCAGCAAAAATCTCTAATGCTATAGAGCTGACCAATAAAAAAACTAAAAGAAAAGGAAGCCATATTAAAAGCCAGGTTAAACGAATGTATTTAGATGTTTTATGAGCTGCCATTATATTGCAAAGTTAATTTAAAAGCTTAAACCGAAAAATTTAAGTGAAATAAAAGGAATTATTACGAATACAATTGTAGTTCAACAAAGGTTGTTTTTGAAGTAAAGTTTGTTGTAAAATCTAAAAAAAAGAATTAAATTTGGGTAAACTAAAGCAGGACATTGTTGACCCTTTTGACATTGAGACTTGGTATTTAATTTTAGATTAAACAACATTACGAATCAAATTATTTTTATTATGAAAAAAAAACTGTTTTTTTCTATAGCGGTTCTTATCATTTTCTTTACTCCTTTAGCATTTGCGCAAAATACTAAAGTTGATCCCAATAGGTTTGATGAAAAAGCTGCCTATCAGTTGGCTAAAACCAAAGGAATCAAAGCATCTGAGCTTAAAGGATATGTGCAATTTTTAAAAAATGATTTTTATTCGCAAAAAGCGCTTGCTAAACAAACACACAAACATTCGCCTTATGAAGCTGCCGGCACTCCTGGCATACAGGAAACTGTCATTTATTTAGAACCCAATAAACCAATGAGTTTAGGTTGTCCTAACATGGGTTTCGAACAATATAATTTCAATGGCTGGACAGGCGGAATTGGAACGACTTCAATCGGAGCTACCGGAGGTAGTCCTGTATATAATTCTACCGGGCTTTCAATTGTAAATCCAGCCGGAAATAATGTGACTACTACTAATACTGCCAATTACCACACCATTATGACATTGCCTGCCATTAATCCAAATTTAGTAGGCCCCATTAACGGTTATGATGAAAACGCCTGCAAATCAGTTGGTACTCAAACTATTTCAGAAATACCTTTTGTTAGCCCTTTTAGCTTTGATCCGGTTTCGGTTAGGATGAATGGGGCAGTTTCAAATTACAGGGCCTGCCGATTAAAATACGTTACCACTTCATCATCCACAAATCAAAGATTATCCTTCAGTTATGCGGTTGTGCTTCAAAATGGACTGCATCAATCTTCAGAATCTCCTTATTTTAAAGTAGAGGTGAAAAACGAAGCAACAGGAGCAGTCTTACCGGGATGTACTTCATATACTTTTAACCCTGTATCATCTTCGCCCTCTGATTCTCTTAAACATTCTGTTACAGGTCCTGCGCAAGGTCAACTTGGCGAGATTCAATACAGGAAATGGCAGTATTACTCAGTAGATCTTTCTACTTTACCTTCCGGAACAAATGTTTCTATAAATTTTGAAGTAGGTGGATGTTCGCAAGGTGGACATTATGGTTATGCTTACGTGGATGCCGAATGTGGTGGGATTGGTACGCCATATGCAAACATGTGCTCCGGTTCAAACTTCGCGACTTTAGTAGCCCCAACAGGTTTTACAAGTTACCAGTGGTATGGCCCATCCGGTTTAATAAACGGGGCTACAAACGATACTTTGATAGCCGGCCCAACCCCTTCCGTAACGACTGGTGATACCTATACGGTGAGTATGGTTTCTCCCGGAGGTTGTCCGTTATCACAAACGGTGTCTATTAACCTCACTACTGTCAGCATCATTAATTTAAATGCCAATAGTTCTTGTGCCGGAGGAAATTCGGGTTCAGCTTCAGTGGTTGCAAATGGAAGTAATGGCATTTATACTTATACCTGGACAAATACAACCTTTGGTGATCCGAATTTTGGTTTAACAGTTAGTACTTCACAAACAGCCACTGGTTTATCACCAGGCACCTATAGTGTTTTAGTGGCTTCAACTACTTGTGGACAAGCTTCAGCCAATTTATCAGTGGGAGTTTCGCCTCCATTTTATAACAGCCTGATCAAACAGTTTTGCGGAAATGCTACGTTTATTGCTCAACCCGGGGGATCAAATTATCAATGGTACAATGGAACAACTCTGATTTCACCGCCATTAGGAAACAACGATACATTGTTTATTAACCCTGCAGTAGCAAATGATATTTATACTGTTGTTTATAAAAATTCACAAGGTTGCCGTGATTCTATTCAATACACATTGAACCAGGTTTCCGGTGGAAGTACTTATTTTTCTAACATTACAAATGTTTGTCCGAACGACAGTAATGGAACAACAGTTTTAAACTTAACTACTCCTTTTTCCGGACCGTACAGTTATTTTATTACTGGTCCTACTGCCGCTACTACTGTATCAAATACAACAGGTAGCGCTACGTCTTTAACTCTTACATCCCTGGCACCAGGCACCTATTCAGCTGTTATTAATGATGGAACATGTATTTACAATAACACAGTTACAATTGGCACTATACAAACAAACTTTACAGTTACGCCAGTCGATTCGGTTCTATGCTTTCCGCAGGAAGCCACTTTGAATTTAGATTTTGGAGATACTTCTCCCACAAGTTGCGCATTATCCTCGTCAGGTTCATGTTCAAGTCCGAATGATGTACAAATTGGATTTGGAACCAGCGCTAACTCAAATACAAGTTACCCTGCAATTTATAGTAACTGGTACAAAAATGCAAGGCATCAAATTTTATACAAAGCAAGCGAGCTTATAGCGGCCGGAGTTCAACCGGGTAAAATATCCAGTATATCGTTTAATGTATCTTCAATCAGTGGAACAACATCTTATCCAAATTTCACAGTAAAGATGAAATGCACCAATGTTCAGGATCTCACTTCTACGGCTTTTGATAACGCGGGTTTAACACAGGTATACTTTGCTTCAACTGCAAATGTTGCCGTTGGTTGGAATAACTACAATTTCCCTGTTTCTTACGAATGGGATGGAATTTCCAATATTTTAATTGACGTATGTACTGATCTAACCGCTAATTATACTAACAACTCAATATCACCATACACAGTTACTTCGTTCAATTCTGTAAGATGGTTTAATAGTGATGTTACGGTAGCTTGTATGACAACGAATGCCTCTAATGGATTTACTCCAAACACTACCTTTAGACCTAACATTAAATTAGGAAATTGCGGGGCATCAAATCCATCAAGTTATACTGTATCCGTATCACCTAATGGAAGTATCACCGCAACTTTCAACAACGATTCCATCAGAATAGCGCCTACGGCAACCGTTCCCCCAACAGGAACCGGTTCCATTATTTATACAATTACTGTTATAAACCCAGTGGGCAGTTGTGTGGCAACCCGCACAGTTGAAATTTTATACCCGCCTTTAACAACAACAATATCTACTGCTGTTACTGATACTACTTTATGTGAAGGTGACAACACAATATTATCTGCCAGCGGCGCTTCCAATTATACCTGGTATTATTACCAAAGCGGCGGCTTAACTCAAATATCAACGGCGCCAACTATAACTGTAGTGCCTCCTGCTATTGGCTCAAATACTTATGTTGTTTCCGGGAATGGGCTATGTCCTAGCAGCACACCTGATACAAAAACTATTACGGTAAATGTTACGCCAAAAGCCAATTTATTTATAACCCCTTTATTGGATGTAACAAAATGTTTAAATAAATCATTTGTGTTCTCAACCGGTGTTGGTTCCTCTACTCCTGGAAATCCCGGAACGCCTAGTACCTATTCATGGACAACACTTCCAGGGAATAATCCTGCTACAGGTGTTAATACCACCACTAGTTATACGGCAAGCAGTAACACCACCGAAACTTTAGTAGTAACTGTAAATGGCTTTTGCGCAAACCCGACAGCAGACACCGTGGTTGTGAAAAATTATGTGGATGATCTAAGTATTGCAATTACTAATTCCTTTATTACCTGTCCTAATAAACCTTTAACCTTAAACTCCATTACCACTGGTGGACATGCGGTATATAATTATTCCTGGACTATGAATTCAGCACCGGTAGGTACTTTACCAAGCTTAAATTATACTAGTCCGTTGAGTGGCGGAACTTATACAGTAGGAATTACTGTGATTGATAGTTGTGGTTATCAAAATTCTGATACAGAAGTGATTGTTGTTTTACCAAATACTTTAGATGTATCCATTTTGGATTCAGTAAGCTTGTGTGGTAACACTACCTTTACTTTAAATTCAGCGGCAACCGGTGGGTATCCTTCTTACTCTTATCAATGGACTTTAAATTCAGATATCATTTCTGTTACCCAAAGTTTATCTTCCACCACACCAGCATCAGAAGGCACCTATACTGTTTTTGTTACAGCAAGCGATAGTTGCGGTTATCAAAGTACAGATTATGAAGTAATCAATGTTTTACCGCCTTGTATGGTGATCATTCCAAACATTATTACCCCTAACGGAGATAACGCTAACGAACATTTTAAAATTACGAATCTTGAATATCATCCAAATACGAGCATCATAATATTTGACAGATGGGGAAGAAAGGTGTATGAAAATTCCAATTACAATAACGAGTGGAAAGCTGACGGTAATTCCGATGGAACCTATTTCTACGTGATCGAAGTGCCTGATGACAAAAAATACTCAGGCTTTGTAACTGTTTTTAAAGGCAAATAAGTAACGCTTAAATAAAAGAGACTGTCTCAAAAGCATAAATAGTCATGCTGAATTTATTTCAGCATCTCTTAAATGGTTCATTTTACTATCAAGGGGATTCTGAAACAAGTTCAGAATGACGGAAAATAAAAAAGCCCTCCGCCAGCTGGCGGAGGGCTTTTTTATGTCTGCTCTAAACAGTTTTTGTTTTTTGTTTATTCAATCGAATAACATTTGCCAATGACTTTAAAGCTCTATCATGTTTTTTCACGAAGGGGTTTTCCATATCCCAAACATATCCGGCTAATACAGAACATATTTGTTTTTTGATTTCGGGATCAGGATTCTCTGAAAAGAAAATTTCATGAAGGTCACCATCATACCAACCTGCAACATAAGACCTGAAGGTATTAATTCCCTGCATCATATAATCTGTGTATTCTTTTTGCCAATCTACTTTGTTACCTTTTAATGTTTCACAAACCAGTTTAGCGGCCTTGTTTCCGGATTCCATAGCGAAGGTAACACCGGAAGAAAATACGGGATCTAAAAACTCCGTAGCATTTCCGCAAAGCACAAATCCATCGCCATATAATTGCTTGGTTGAAATAGCGTATCCTTCAATTGTACGCGGTGTAAAAACCATTTCTGCTTCTCCAAAACGATTCTTCGTATGAATATCCGAATTGATGATCGCCTTCATTCTTTCTGTAGGATCTTCAGGAAAATCTTTGAAAAATTCAGGGTCAGCCACAAATCCAACAGAGGTTATTCCATTTGAAAAAGGGATGATCCAGATCCATGTTCTTGGTTGATGAACTACTACAGTTATCCGGTTTCCATCAATTCCCTCAGGGCGTTTTAAATCTTTAAAATGAGTAAAATGTGTTTTACGTGGGTCAAAATTAGAGGGCTTATCCAAACCAAACATTCGTGGTATCACTCTTCCATAACCACTTGCATCAACAATAAATTTTGCTTCTATCAGTCTTTCATTTCCGTTTTTATCTACTACTGTTGTTACAGAATCGGTTCCATTAAATTTAATATCCTTTACCGCTGTTTCCTGTTCAACCACTACACCCATCGATGCTGCAGTATCTGCTAATATCATATCAAACTGCGCACGCGGCACCTGCCATGTCCAGTTCCAACCTTTACTGAACTGATCTTTAAAATTAAAATCGCAAACTTCATCTCCTCTTACAAACTTAGCCCCGAATTTTTCCTGGAATCCTGCTTTTTTAACGGCTTCCAGGAAACCTGCTTCTTCCAGGTGATCCATCACTCGTGGCAACAAACTTTCACCAATTACAAAACGTGGGAACTTTTCTTTTTCAACTATATGTACATTATATCCGGCTTTATTGATAATACTGGCAGCGATGGTTCCTGCGGGTCCTGCTCCAATAACAAGAACATCAACTTTAGTGGTTTGCATAATTTAAAATTTAAGTAAAGTTACACTGTTTTTAGGTGTTATACAATAAAAGAGTCTTACAATTTTCAGCACCAAACACAATGCAAAAGCACTTTGTAGCCGTACTTTTTTAATAATTTAATTGATACATCTTTCCCGGAAGAGACTTGATGAGGTTAGAGAATTCCAATTGTAATAAGTGAGCAGATG
>JANPOX010000011.1:0-5615 GCA_031428235.1 Bacteroidia bacterium
ACTTGCCAATTTCTTAAAAACTAAAAAAGGTAAAAAACCTTTATTGGTTGCTTGTGACGTTTATCGTCCCGCAGCAATTGATCAGTTACATGTGTTAGGAGAACAAATTGGTGTGGATGTTTTTTCTAACAGAGAAGAAAAAAATCCGATTAAAATTGCAGAAGCTGCCATCAAACAGGCTAAGGAAAACGGAAACAGTATTGTATTAATTGATACAGCCGGTCGTTTAGCAGTTGATGAACAGATGATGAAGGAAATTGCTGATCTTAAAGCGGCCATCAAACCAAACGAAATTTTATTTGTAGTGGATGCCATGACAGGGCAAGACGCAGTAAATACAGCCAAAGCCTTTAATGATCGTTTAAATTTTGATGGTGTTGTATTAACTAAATTGGATGGTGACACGCGCGGCGGAGCAGCATTATCCATCAAATCTGTTGTGAACAAACCTATCAAGTTTATTGGTACAGGAGAAAAAATGGAAGCCATCGATATATTCTATCCTGAACGTATGGCCGATCGTATTTTAGGAATGGGTGATGTTGTTACTTTGGTAGAACGCGCTCAGGAACAATTTAATGAAGAGGAAGCACGGAAATTATCCAAGAAAATTGCCAAAAATCAATTTGACTTTAATGACTTCTTAAGTCAGCTCCAGCAAATTAAAAAAATGGGTAACATTAAAGATTTAGTAGGAATGATTCCAGGTGTTGGTAAGGCCATGAAAGATGCTGAGATCAATGAGGATGCATTTAAAGGGATAGAAGCGATTATCGGATCAATGACGCCAAAAGAACGCGTTCAACCGGAAATACTAAATGGATCTCGACGTCAGCGGATCTCAAAAGGTAGCGGACAATCCATTCAGGAAGTAAATAAATTATTGAAACAGTTTGAAGATACCCGTAAAATGATGCGCATGATGGGAGATAAAAACCAAATGGCAAAACTGATGAAAAATATGCCGGGTGGAATGCCTAAAATGTAGAACGAAGTACGATTTAAGAATTACGATTTGGTATTAAAATTCGTAAATCTAATTTCGTAAATCTAAAATTGAAATATGATTTTAATAGACGGAAAAAAAATATCGCTTCAGCTCCAATCTGAAATTGCACTAGAAGTTAAAGAACTAGTTGCGAAAGGACAAAAACAACCACATTTAGCAGCTATTTTAGTAGGTGATGATCCTGCTTCACAAACTTATGTGAACAGTAAAGTAAAAGCCTGTGAGAATGTTGGATTTAAATCCACCTTAGTGAGATTTGAAGGTTATGTTTCAGAACAGAAATTATTATCAAAAATTGAAGAGTTAAACAATGATGATGATATTGACGGCTATATAGTCCAATTGCCTTTACCTCGTCATATATCAGAACAAAAAATTATTGAAGCCATCAAACCTTCCAAGGATGTTGATGGATTTCACCCTATAAATGTTGGTCGTTTGGTTTTGAATTTACCAACTTATGTAAGTGCAACGCCCTATGGCATTGTTCATTTATTGGAACGCTACAACATTCCAACTGAAGGAAAACATTGTGTGGTGATTGGGCGGAGCAATATTGTGGGATCTCCCATGAGTATTTTAATGGCCAGGAATACCAATTTGGCTAATTGCACTGTAACCTTATGTCATAGTAAAACAAAAGATCTGAAAGATCATACCTTACAGGCTGATATTGTAATTGCTGCTATTGGAAGACCAAATTTTGTAACGGCAGATATGATCAAAGAAGGCGCTGTTGTGATTGATGTAGGTATTAATCGAGTAGATGATCCAACAACAAAAAGTGGTTATAAATTAGTTGGTGATGTACAATTTGATGAAGTTTCTAAAAAAGCAGGTTATATAACGCCGGTTCCAGGTGGGGTTGGACCAATGACGATTGCTTCATTATTAAAAAACACTTTAATAGCGGCAAAGAAAGAGTTCTAAAAGTAGTTTTCAAACTAAAACTCTATAAAATGCGAAAGTCCCGGCCACTACCCCGAGACTTTCTTAACCAATTAATCTAGTACAAAACTACACTAAAACTTACTGCCAACTGTAACTGCAATTGTCGTGCCAGAGTTTTTTAAAGTCGATTTATCGACGAATTTAGGGCTATACATATAGTAATTTTCAGTGTTCATAGATTTAGAAAAGGATATATCCAAATACATTTTTTCTTTCCTAAAGCCTATTCCACCGGTATAAAATGTTTTTACAAAGTCACCTGAAAAAGTTTCCCCAAACGGACTACCATACATTGCATACCCTAATCTAACAAACATAGGTTTCAAGTTAGCTTCAAAACCAACTCTTAAATTAGAAGTCTGGTTATATTTACTTCTGATTACCGAATTGACTCCTATAAATTCCTGAGGAGAACTTTGCAGAGAAGCTTGTTTATAATTGATTACGTCATAATCAATATTCATAACACCCAATTTTTTATAAAGTAAAGCCACACTACCGGTAAATTTCATGGGAGTAATAACCTGGTAATTAAATTTACCGCCATTATCAGGAGGGTATTGAGTTGTAAACGATCCTCCCTCATCATAATTTGCGCTCATTTTGTAAACGTAACCATCGGTTAAATTATACACTGTAGGAGAATGGAAACTTGCTCCTAGTCTGATAAAATCGGCAGCACGATAAATAATACCAACTTTTAAATTATACCCTGTGCCCGATGTTTTATAAGTTTCCTGATAAGAAAGACTTTTAAACCCACCTACACCTTCTGTGGGGTAATAATAACTGGGTGAAGTATTTGTACTTAAACGCATTGAGTCATTAACATCGGTTTCTGAATAAACAGAATTATAATTAAAGCTAACCATTGGTAATCCTAGAGTAGCGCCTAAATATAATTTATCTTTATATCCGTAAGCATAATTGAAGCACCATTCATTAATCCTACCTCTTGTTTCAATGGTTTTAGATTGCACAAGATCATATTTTGTATTTATTAAGCTCGCGTATTTATTATTAACTGTATCATAAATATCAATCAAATAATTATCATAGGCCATACCTGAATAATTGTTATCAAGGTTACTTATAGGTTTTCCGTTAGCTGCAGATAAAAAATCACTGGCTATACTTTTAAAATTCGCGTTACCCTCTATGGTTGTATTGCTATTAAAATTGGCGATCTGGTTGCATGACAACCCCAATGCATGGTGATTATCAGGCTGTGTTTTACTATCCCATGCGCCAACTAAAGTTAATCCATCAAAAGGAACACTGGCTTTAAAGTTCTTATTAGATGTGCCATTATGAATAGCTTCAACAGAATAAAATTTTAATCCGAAGGATATGTTGATGTCACCTTTTCTGTATAATCCAATACCAGCCGGATTATTAGCCATACAAGAGCCATCTGCGCCAAGGGCGCCAAATGAACCAGCCATGGCTTTACTACGTGATGTTCCCCCAAAAAATGTTTGGGAATATCTCATTGCATCAATATCATTTTGAGATATGAACGAAAAGGACAACATGCATAAGGCTGATGTACTAAAAAGAAATTTCATATATAAATATTATTGTTTTTAATTGTCATATGGTTTAGCCAGTTAATCATTTGCGTATGTTCACAAGGCAAACATGGCTAATTCATAACTGCTTATTTAAATATTAAAACGGGGATGTTTTTTTATCTTGGACGATGTCCTCCACTATTATTTTGAGGAGAATTATTTCCTCCATTATTAGGAGTATTGGGCACAGGATTATTTTGCCTGATCGGTGCCTCATTCCTTGGAGTGGTTTGTACAGGATGCCTAACGGGTTCCACTATTTTTATAGGGTTTTGCCTCACAGGAGTTGAATTTCTAATTGGTTCGTTTGATCTGATCGGTTCATTGGTTCTGATTGGCTCGTTTGATCTGATCGGTTCATTACTTCTTATAGGCTCGTTTGATCTGATCGGTGTATTTGATCTTACCGGGGTAGTTCCCCCATTGCCTTCGCCATGTGGTGCTTTAATACCGCCAGTGCCTACCGGAACACGAACAGGTTCGTTCGTTAGAGCTGATCTTGGATCAGAGAATTTTACCGCTCTCACCTGTTGTTCTTTCATATCGTCAACATATTTTTCAACATATGAGTCTCTTTTTCCCGGCATACCCGGATTGGAAGTTCTACGACTGTTTCCACCTCCATTGGAAGAACGGAATCCATAAGTATAACTACTGTTGTAATCATAACTATTATAATATCCCCATCCATTATTATAGGGATTATTGTACCCATAACCTCCGTATCCATAAGGATTTCCGTAACCAAAAGGACTATAACCATAAGGGTTCCCATATCCATAATAGTTTCCGTACATTCCATTATTAAACCCATTATTATAACCTGCCGCATAACCAGCCATATATGGATTATAGCCATTATAACCATATCCAGAATTACAACCCCAGCCCCATGTACTATAAAAATTTACGGAAGGATTGTAGCTATAGGAATTGTAACTTGAACCCCACCAGCTGTAACCGTTATAAACACTTACGCCATAATTGTATGGGTTTTGATTATACCAATATGAATTGGTGTAATAGTTATCGTAATAACTTAAACCATTGATATTATTATTGAAACGTTTTACGCGTGTTGCATATTCGTAGTCATAATAATCATCATATTTAAATTCACGGTCTTTATAATTTGGATTGGCCTCATCTTTATCCTTCTGAGCTTTTTCCACAGCAGCGATTGAATCATTATAACGCTTATCAGAAATTTCCTGAGCCCGCTTTCTTTCAGCTGCTAGTTTAATTTCTTCTGCCCGGTATTCTTTCGGATTTGCATACACATCATCAGTAGTGCTTGTCCCCATTTTTTGAGTAGCACAAGAAGCAAAAAATAAAATTGCCAGATTTGAAATAATAACTAATTTTTTCATTTTATTAGTTTTTTAAATATCGGACACAAACGTCCAATAAAAGTTTAAATTTGCACGGGGAATGCACGGTAAAGTTACCAAATAAAGTGCCAGCATATTTATAAAAAAAATATTTTAACATTTGTTAATAAGATGAGTAAAGAATTAACATCACGCGCAGAGGATTATAGTAAGTGGTATAACGATTTAGTGGTAAAAGCAGATCTTGCAGATCATTCGGCAGTGAGAGGTTGTATGGTTATAAAACCTTATGGTTACGGGATCTGGGAAAACATGCAAAAAGCATTGGATAAAATGTTCAAGGATACAGGACATCAAAACGCATACTTTCCTCTATTTATTCCAAAGAGTTTATTTGAAGCGGAAGAAAAAAATGCCGAAGGCTTTGCTAAGGAATGTGCAATTGTTACCCATTACCGTTTAAAAACTGATCCTAATAATAAAGGAAAATTAATAGTAGATCCTGAAGCTAAGTTGGAAGAGGAACTAATTGTGCGTCCAACCAGCGAAGCAATTATATGGAACACGTATAAAGGTTGGATACAGTCTTATCGTGATTTGCCAATTTTAGTGAACCAGTGGGCAAATGTTGTTCGTTGGGAAATGCGTACTCGCTTGTTTTTAAGAACTGCTGAATTCCTTTGGCAGGAAGGGCATACCGCTCACGCAACAAAAGAAGAAGCCATTACAGAAACAAAACAGATGTTGGAT
>JANPOX010000012.1:0-7806 GCA_031428235.1 Bacteroidia bacterium
ATGGAATTATACTCTGATGAATATTTTATGACTGAAGCTTTGAAAGAAGCCCGCAGGGCATACGATGCAGATGAAGTTCCTGTTGGAGCAGTAATTGTAGCCGATAATAAAATAATCGCCAGATCACATAATTATACAGAACGGTTGAATGATGTTACTGCACACGCAGAAATGCAGGCTATTACTTCGGCAGCCAATGCTATTGGCGGAAAATATTTAAATGATTGCACTTTGTATGTTACCCTTGAACCATGCATTATGTGTGCAGGCGCCTTACACTGGACTCATATTACGAAAATAGTTTACGGAGCAACTGACGAAAAGAAAGGTTTTACAAAAATAAATCAACTGGTATTGCATCCTAAAACCACGGTTGTAAAAGGAATTTTAGAAAATGAATGCTCAACGATATTAAAAGATTTTTTTCAAGCTAAAAGAAAATAATAAAAAACCATTGTCAGTTCGAGCGGAGTCGAGAACACTCTTTTACTTTTAACTATGCGGTGAATAACAAAACATAAACTATGAATTTAGATTTAAAAAATAAACAGGCTATCGTTTGCGGAAGCACACAAGGTATTGGAAAAGCCATTGCTATGGAACTTGCAAATTTAGGCGCAAGTGTGACATTAATTGCCCGTAATGAAGATGCTTTAAAAGCAACCAAACAGGAATTAAGCACAAATGCCGGCCAGTTACATTCTTATCTGTGTGTTGATTTCAGTAAGCCAGAGGAGTTAAAGCAAATTGTAGAAGCTTATTTACAACGTCAACCAAATGTTCATATTTTAATAAACAATACAGGTGGTCCGCCATCAGGGCCAATTGCTGTTGCGAAAACAGAAGAATTTATTTCAGCCTTTAATAATCATTTGATCTGTAATCATATTTTGGTGCAGGCTTGTGTTGAATACATGAAAAATGCAAAATACGGACGGATCATCAATATAATTTCCACATCTGTTAAGCAACCTCTGGCAAATCTTGGCGTATCAAATACCATAAGAGCAGCCGTTGCCAATTGGAGCAAAACTTTGGCAGGTGAATTAGGTAAATACAATATTACTGTTAATAATGTTTTACCTGGAGCTACAGCAACTGTGCGTTTAAAAACCATCATTGAAAATAAATCAAACAAAACCGGTCACGCACTGGATTCTGTAACCAATGAAATGATTTCTGAAATACCAATGGGGCGTTTTGCAGAAGCCTCTGAAATAGCAAATGCTGTTGCCTTCTTAGCTTCGCCCGCAGCTTCTTATATCAATGGTATTAATTTACCGGTTGATGGTGGAAGAACTGGTTGCCTGTAACCATAGGATATAAACCGTACTATCTAATCATGCTGTTTTTGTGGTAAATTAACAAGGTTTACCGCCGAAAACATGGTTCTATCTCACATTTTTAATATTATATTTGTTTCTATTTATTATCGATTTAAGACTTTATTATGAAGATTATTATACCAATGGCTGGCAAAGGAAAGCGCATGCGTCCACACACCCTTACAGTTCCAAAACCTTTAATTAATGTAGCCGGAAAACCAATTGTACAAAGGCTTGTAGAAGATATTACCAAAGTATGCGGTGAAAAAGTAGAAGAAATTGCTTTTATCATAGGTCCGGATTTTGGAAAAGAAGTAGAGGATAATTTAATAAAAATTGCACAGGATCAGGGCGCTAAGGGTACTATTTGTTATCAGGAAAAAGCACTGGGAACGGCTCACGCCATTATGTGTGCTAAAGATAGTATTAGCGGTAAAACCGTTGTTGCTTTTGCGGATACTTTATTTAAAGCTGATTTTGTAATGGATACAAACCAGGCTGGTGTTATTTGGGTACAGGGTATTGAAGATCCTCGCCAGTTTGGTGTTGTAAAAGTTAATGAAGCTGGTGTGATCACAGACTTTGTAGAAAAGCCCGAAACTTTTGTTAGTAACCTGGCGATAATTGGAATCTATTATTTTAAAGATGGCGATAATTTGAAAAAAGAATTACAATATCTTTTAGATAACGACATCAAAGAAAAAGGTGAATACCAGTTGACCAATGCCTTGGAAAACATGAAACAAAAAGGCATTAATTTTACGCCGGGCAAAGTAACCGAGTGGTTAGATTGCGGAAATAAGGATGCAACTGTTTATACCAATCAACGCGTATTGGAATTTGATAAAGGGAAAGCGGGTATGAGAGGCAAAAATATCATCAGCGAAAACAGTCTTATTGTTGAGCCTTGTTATATTGGTGATAATGTAGTTATAAGAAATTCAATTGTTGGTCCGCATGTCTCTATCGGTGCAAATAGTATGGTAACAGATGGTGTTGTAAAAAACTGCATCATTCAATCTAATACCAAAATAAGTCACGCTATTGTTGCTAACAGTATGATTGGCGAAGGTGCTGAAGTAAAAGGAAAAGCGTTAGACCTAAGCATGAGTGATTATACCACTCTATCATTATAAGCTTCGTTTTTGAAATTTAAAAGAAACATATTTTTCTATTATTTGATCTTATCTTTTTCGGTATTTTCTGTTTTATCCTGTAAAACAAAAAAAGTAACCGTACAAAGTAGCGAACCATCAGCCAAAGCAAAAGGTGGGCTTACGGATGCTGAACAAACACAATTTACATTCAATTTTATTGAAGGCTGTAAGGAAAGAATGAAAGGCAATATAGAAAATGCAGAAGGCTTTTTTAAAGAATGCTTAAAAATTGATCCTACTTCATCAGCCGTTAAATATGAGCTTGGAAATGTTTACCGGTTCAATGGCTTATATGATAATGCTTTAAAATATGGCAAAGAGTGCGCCAATGAAGATCCAAAAAATGAGTGGTATCAATTACTCTACATTGAATGCCTGCACAACAAACGGCAGTTTGACGCTGCTGCTGATATCTATGCAAGGTTGATTAAAAACTATCCTAACCGTTCAGAATTTTATGAAGGCCTTGCCGCAGAATATATGTACAGCGGCAGCTATGAAAAATCATTTAAGACCTATGATGAGATCGAAAAAAAATTCGGACAAAATGAAGCCTTCACACTCAATAAAATTAAACTTCTAAGACAACTTAAAAAAAACAATGAGGTTGAAGCAGAGTTTAAAAAGCTAATTCAATTGAATCCTAATGAAGCACGATACTACACGTACTTAGCCGAATTTTATCAGGAAACAAGTCAAAATGATAAGGCCATCGCAACCTACGAGGAGATTTTAAAAGTAGATCCTCTAAACCCAATGGTGCATTTGGCGTTGGCCGATTATTATAAATCACAAAATGATAAAGGTAATTTTTATAAGGAAATAAAAATTGCTTTTGAGAATCCCGACCTGGATATTGATACTAAAATAAAAATATTAGTGTCCTATTATGAGTTAGCTGATGTGAATGCTGAATATAATCAACAGGCATTGGAACTTTTGAATATAACGCTTAAACTTCATCCTTCTTCTGCTGATGTTCATAGCATTTATGGAGATTTTTTGTTTAAAGATAAAAAATTAAAAGAAGCAAAAGAAGAATACGCCATCGCTACACAAATCGATAAAAGTCGTTTTAATTTATGGCAGCAACTTTTATATGTTGATGCGGAATTAAATGATTTCAATGCATTGGAAGTTCATAGCGCAGAAGCCATCGAACTGTTCCCAAACAACCCGAAGACTTATTATTTTAACGGTCTAGCGAACCTTCAATTGAAAAAATATGATGCCGCTGTGAGATCGTTAGAAGACGGAATTGAATTTGTATACAACGATAAGCCACTCATGATTGAATATTACTCGAGCTTAGGAAATGCTTATAATTATTTGAAGAATTATACAAAATCTGATAAGGCATTTGATGATGCGTTGAAAGTTGATCCTGATAACGATTTCATCTTAAATAATTACGCGTATTTTTTATCCCTCCGTAAAGAAAACTTAGACAAAGCGGAAAAATTCTCAAGACGTAGTAATGAACTAAAGCCAAATAATCGTTCATATATTGACACCTATGGTTGGATACTTTATCAGCAGGGAAAATATAAAGAAGCAGAAGAGTGGTTGAGCAGAGCTGTTAAACTTGGTCAAAAAAGTTCCATTGCTGAACACTATGGTGATGTTTTATATAAATTAGATCGTAAAGAAGAAGCGTTAAAATATTGGCAGGAGGCAAAACAAGCTGGTGGTGGTTCTGAACAATTAGATAAAAAAATAAACGATAAAAAAATAAATGACTAAGCAAGTACATATAAATATTTCTCTTCTATGCATGTTTATCATGTTTTCCATTTTGTTTTCCTGTAAATCAAAAAAGCATGTTCAGAAAACAGATAGCACTCAAACAGAAGATACAGTGGGAAAATGCCGTCTCACATTTAAAACAGCGAAATCACTTTCAAAACATATCCGTGAAAATGAGTTAAAATATAAATGGTTAAGCGCAAAAGCAGATGCTGAAGTTAATATCGATGGTGAAGAACATAAACTGGATGTGCGCGTAAAAATCCGCAAAGATAGTGCAATATGGATTTCTATCCAGGCAGTTGGACTCATAGACATAGCCAAACTTTTAATCACAAAGGATACAGTAAAAATGGTGGTATATGTTAAGAAACAATACTTCAAAGGTGATTTTAATTACATTAACCAGTTATTAAATGCAGATCTGGATTTTGATCTGATACAGGCGGCCTTAATTGGAAACAGCGCTGAATTTGATGAAGATGACAGCAAAATGAAACCAGTTGTTGATCGGGAAAACTGTCATTATTTATTAAGTACCATTAGAAAAAGAAAACTCAGGAGGATTAGTAGCGGACAGGATTCTTTAAAACGCCCTTTACAAATCATGACACTGAATCCTGAAAACTACAAGATCATCAGTAATAAATTTGAAGATGTAACAACTAATAGGAGTTTCCTTGCAAATTATGCCAGATTTAATGCAAAAGATTCTGTTTTTGCACCACACGATGTTAATATTGAGATCAAGGCAGAGAAGAAAATAGACCTTAAAATTACTTATGTTCGCATAGAGGTAAATCAGCCTCAAAAGCTAACGCTGAACATACCAAAAAATTATGACCCTATTCCTGTTAAAAAAGATAAACCTTAGCATTAGCATTTGCTTCTTTTTCTTTTTTACATGCAGTACATTTTCAGGAATTTCACAAACAAAAACGCAATCTCAAAAAGACCTTCTTAATAAAAAAAATAAGTTGAATGATGATATCAAACAACTGAATTCTCAATTAAGCCAAACCAAAGCCAGTAAGAAATCACAGATCAATACCATTGTGGTTATCAATACCAAAATCAAAGTCCGTGAAGAATTGATCAGTACTATTAATATTGAACTTGCACAAATTAATACGAGAATTAAAAAAAACATCACAGAAGTTAATTCTTTAAAAGCCAGTTTAGAAAAATTAAAAGGCGAGTATGCCAAGATGATTTATTTTGCACAACGAAACCAGGATTCTTATACAAAAATCATGTTCCTGTTTTCTTCAGGAAATTTTAACCAGGCCTACATGCGTATCAAATATTTTCAACAGTATGCAGCCTTCCGAAAAAAACAAGCAAATGAAATTATGGATACACAGGTTATCCTAACTGGTAAACTTAATGAACTGGAATCGCAGCGTCATGAAAAAAATGTATTGCTTGGTAATGAAAAGGAAGAAAAGACACAATTAGATGGGGAAAAACAACAGCAGGAAATTGTGTTAAGCAGCTTGCAACAGCAGGAAAAAGAATTAAAAGAAGAACTCGAAAAGAAAAAGCGTGATGCTGAAAATTTACAAATAGCCATTAAACGTTTAATTGAAGCGGAAATAAAACGGAAACTTGAAGAATCAGCTAAAATTGCAGCTGAAAAGGCGGCCAAAGCAGAGAAAGCAGAAAAAAATAAAATTAAAAATAAGACGAAGACCAAAACTCCCGAAGCAAAAGTCACTTCACCGGAGTTGACAGAAGAAGCAGAAGCACTGGGAGCAGACTTTTCAAGTAGCAGAGGCAAATTACCCTGGCCGGTAACAAAAGGCGTCATATGTCAGCCTTATGGCGAATATGAGCACCCTGCCATTAAAGGTTTTATGATGAATAATAATGGCGTTGAAATATGTGCCAATAAAGGTACGCAGGCACGTGCTGTATTTGAAGGGGAAGTAACAAGCATTGCTATTTCACCCACCGGTGGAAAACTGATCATCATACGTCATGGCGAGTACCTCAGTGTTTACAGCAACCTTGGGGATGTTTTTGTGAAGCAGGGTGATAAAGTAACCATCAAACAAAACATTGGAACCATACTAGATGAAGATGGAAAAACCAGCATGAATTTACAGATCTGGAAAGGTCAAAAGACCATGGATCCTAGTGGTTGGTTATTCAATGCCAGATAAAAACTATCACCTTTATTTACTTAACCAAACTCCAATTAGCGATAATAAACGATCTACATCTATTGGTTTTGTAATATAATCGCTTGCACCTGCATCTATACATTTTTGTTTATCATCTTTCATTGCTTTTGCGGTTAGTGCTATAATGGGCAGTTTAATATAATTTGGCATCAAGCGTATTTGTTTCATGGCTTCATATCCATCCATTTCCGGCATCATAATATCCATTAATACCAGATCAATATCGGATTGTTCACCTAATTTCTCTAAAGCAATCTTTCCATTTTCCGCCTTCACAATAATCATTTCTCTATCCAGTAAAACCTGCGATAGAGCGAAAACATTACGTTCATCATCATCAACCACTAATATTTTTTTTCCTTTAAATTTCATTTCTTTATCAAAATAACCGGCTTTAATCATTTTTGCAGTAGACGGAAATTTCGTCATCGTTCGATGCAAAAACAAAGCGGTTTCGTCTAACAATCTTTCTTCTGATTTTAATCCTTTAATAATGATGCTGGTTGCATATTTTTTCAGTTCATTACTTTCTTCAAGAGTTAAGTCTTTACCAGTATAAATTACAATAGGTGGTAACTGATGATCTTTCATATTCCTGAGTTGGTGAATCAATTCAATTCCATTCTTATCAGGAAGGCCAAGGTCAAGCACAATACAATCAAAATAATGTTCTTTGAAAATTATCAGCGCCTCTTTTGAAGTGCCTGCTTCAAAGCATTTTACATCACTACCACTAATAAGCTTACAAATTGTTTTTCTTGCATTTTCATCATCTTCAATAACCAATACATTTCTAACTTTCCTACTTAGCACATTTTCAATTTTAGCAAAAGCCTCATCAAGATTTTTTTTGTTTAGAGCGGCGCCTAAATATTCAATTGCACCATCAAGAGATGGCGGAGGAAAAAAATCATCAACTGAAAGAATATGAACAGGGATATGCCTTAAAGACCGATTTTCTCTTAACTCAGCCAATACTTTATGCCCATCCATTCCCGGTAATTTTGTATCCAGAATGATTGCACTTGGTTCAAATTTTTCAGCCAGTACCAAACCATCTTCGCCGGTTGAGGCCGCTAAACATTTAAACCCTTTTTTATTAGCCTGTTCATAAAGGATGTTTGCAAATTTCTCATCTCCTTCAATGATTAAAATAATTTTATCCCTTTCTTCAATGTTGCCTCTGTCATCATGAATTGAAGGATAATTAAAATATTTACTGTTTAGAGGCGTGTTAGTTGAACTATTCTTTGAAGGAACATCTTCAGGTACAGGCTGCACTTCCTCAATTTCTATTGGCACAATCAAGGAAAATATTGATCCTTGATCCGGGATACTCTCAACATTAATTTTAGCACCCAACAATCGTGCTAATTGTCTTGATATGGAAAG
>JANPOX010000013.1:0-6367 GCA_031428235.1 Bacteroidia bacterium
AAGCTATAACTAAGAAATTTGCTGTAGGAAAATAATAATTACAATTCATTTTATTAAAGGTGCTGTCTATATTTAGGCGGCACCTTTTTTAATTCCCAATTGTTTATTTTTGAAATATAATTGTAGATAAAAAAAATTAGTACAATATCATCGTTATTCTATCCATTTAAATTGAGGATTTGAAAGGCGATTTGCTTGTCTTTTTGTTAACATCAGCTTGATTTATTAAAATAGTATTTATTAAATCATTAAATTTGTATTAATAGATATAAAAATTAAAACTAATATAAACATGAAAAAACAATTACTTTTTGGTTTTGCTGCATTTGCTGCGTTGGCAGTTACTGCTCAAAACTCCAGCAAAGTTCTTACCAATCCAACGGTAAAGAAAATGGTAACATTTAAGCCGGTTATTGCGGCGGAACCAATGAATAGTCAAAATTCACCGGTTTTAAATAATAGCAATAAAGTTGCTGCTGCGCCTTACAAGCGTATTGGTGGTTCTTCAAATGTATTTGGTGCTCTTGCATCAGAAACAAGGGCGTTGACTTACAATGAAGCCCTTAATGCAACAGGTTATGTTTATAGAAAACCAGCAGGGTGGACAGGTGTTACCGGAGGAAATTCAGGAACGATATGTTACGCATACAGTACAAATCCGGCTGTTAGTTGGGATTCTACTATTGTTGCTGCAAGTGGTACATATTTACACCGTTACCCGGCTGGTTCAATTTTTAACCCGGCAGGAAATACAAACCCGGCAAGTGCTTATGCAGTTACTTCTGGTCCTTGGCATCCAGGTGCTGACTGGCAAGGTGTGTTTTTTGGTTCAAAACAATTGACTATACCAGGTAACAATACAAATGGTAACGTTGTTTATTCTGACAACTTAGCCTTATTGCCTACTCAAAGAAAGCAAGATTTTGCACGTGTTGATTTTCAAGTAACAAGCAATGGCGTTGCTCATGTACTTGGGGATATAGCAGCGAATGTGAATGATGTTTCTTCTAACGCTGCATATGGCTGGAGAGGTACTATGTTAAATTCCGGCACTTTTAATGCTGGTTCATTTGTTTGGACAGTAGATTCATTAAAGCCAAATTATAAATTGGATGGTGTTGGAGATCCTCAAGGATATAGCCGTGCAAATCAAGCTTGGAGCGAAGATGGACAAATTGGTTATGTAATTTTTGTTGGTGTTGATGCTAATGCATTACCTGGAACATCAATGAATTCTTATCAGCCATTTGTTTACAAAACAACAAATGCTGGTGCTTCCTGGTCTCGTTTTTCTCCATTATTCGATTTTAGCACAATACCAGCTATTGCAGATAGAACTTATCTAGTGGGTGGTACTGCTACACCATTAATAAAACCTTTCCTTACTCTTGGTGATGGTGCTTCAGGAACAGTTGATGCTGCTGGAAATTTACACTTTTTAGCTGGTATGGTTTCATCTTCTTCAGATCATGCTGATAGTTTAGGATATACCTATAATGTAGATTTCGCTAGTACTTGGAATTATATTGTTGATTTTAATACCACATCTACTGGATGGTGTGCAACTGTAATTGATTCATTGCGCACTGATGCTGCTGATGCGGCAAATTCTAATTGGCTTTCGGCTGGTGCTGGTCTTGCTTATGATGCGCGTATACAAATTTCAAGAAGTACTGACGGTCAAAAAATCGTTTACAGCTGGGCAGATAGCGATCCCGTTATTACTCAAACTACCTATAATACTCAACCAAGTATTAAAATGAAAGCGTATGATTTAACTACAAGTATGTATACTGATACAAAAGATATGTCAGCCGGGAAAGCTGGTGCAGAGTATTACTCTTATTTTCACTATGTATCTCCAATCATTGCAAACCCATCTACAGGAAACTGGTTAATCCCGACTTCTTATGCTGCAAGTGATGACGGTTCTTTGAATGGTGATATCGCTGTAAGTTATTATTACATGGATGATAATATGTTCACTGCTACTGACTTTAATACTTTAGCGTTTGGTGGTTGTACACCTACAGGCGTTAAGCATTTAACAGATAATACTTTTGAGAATGTTAACTTCTATCCAAACCCAACTGCAAACAATGGTACCATTGATGTACAATTGAATGCAACTGCTAAATTGGATATTTCTATTCTTAATGCTGTTGGACAAACTGTTTATTCAACTTCAGTTTCCGGTAACATTGGAAGCAACAAAGTTCAACTTAATTTAAATAACTTAAGTTCAGGTTTATATTTCTACCAGGTAAAAGTTGGTAATAGCAAAGCTATTACTAAGAAATTTGCTGTAGAAAAATAATTAACACAGATTATTATTAAAAGGTTGCCTGTAAATCAGGCAACCTTTTTTTTGTAAAAAATGTAAGTTTTTCTTTTTTAGAATAGAAAAAATTATATCTTTGCACTCTAAATTTTTATAAACACCAAATAATTAGTTTTTATAAGAATGCGGGGTGTAGCGTAGCCCGGTATCGCGCCACGTTTGGGACGTGGAGGCCGTCAGTTCGAATCTGGCCACCCCGACAAAAGCTTTACAGAGATGTAAAGCTTTTTTGTTTTTATATGTATACAGTTTACATTTTATATAGTAACTCTTTGAAGAAATTTTATACCGGTTATACTGGTAATTTAGAACAAAGATTAGCTTTTCATAATGCGAGTGTAAATTCTTTTTCAAAAAAAGGTATCCCATGGGTCTTAATAAAAAGATTTGAATTGCCAGATAAATCGTCTGCTATGGCGTTGGAACAGCAAATTAAAAAGAATGGTGGAAAACGATATTTGGAAAGAAATAATATTGATTATAAAATTTAGGCCGTCAGTTCTCACGCAAATGCGTGATGGCCACCCCGACAAAAGCAAAAGTCATTCACGAATCGAAGGGCTTTTTTGTTTTTAAATAATGAAAGCTCGCTTTTATGAAATTGAAAAACAAAAAAGCTCATTTTTGCCAGAGGCAGAAAAGACTTATGATTTGTTACAGGACATTCAGATCGGTGTAGCCAATAGGCCACCCCGACAAAAGCTTTACAGAGATGTGAAGCTTTTGGTTTTATATGTATTCAGTTGACTTTTTATAGAGTTACTCTTTAAAGAAGTTTAACTTGTTTTACTGATAGTATAACAGAGACGAGCGTTTCCAAAAAAGCTGGGATAATAATTTTCAATGAAAGAATTTCTCTTATTTTAGAATCTGTTTTAAGAAAAATCAATTGTTTAAAGAGCCTGATCCGCCAGTTGGTGGAAAGCTTAACAATTTTCTATTTTTGAATAGGCCTGTTTTAATTTTAAAGATGTTGTAGTTACGAATTTCACCCGGTGGATGACGCTGAAATTTCCAAACAATTTTCGTATAAAGCAGTTTAATTAAAAAATATTTTACTCTCATAATGCCTGTAAACACTACTATTTTTTACAATGCTACAAATTATAGCAATCACTTGCCTGAATTATGATTTAGATTTGTAAAGAATTTGAGATTGTTATAAAGTTGTTAATGAAACTCAAAATTTAAATCAGTAACTTAAAACTATAAAATAAATATCATGGCAAAGAAAACGGAAGACACTATTGAAGCTGTAGACAGAAAAGCAGCAGGTAGCGAAAAATTAAAAGCTTTACAATTAACTCTTGATAAGCTTGAAAAAACTTATGGAAAAGGAACCATTATGAAAATGGGAGATAGCGTTGTTGAACCAATGGAGTCTATTTCTACAGGTTCACTTGGATTAAATATTGCATTAGGTATCGGTGGTTTACCTAGAGGACGTGTTGTTGAGATATACGGGCCTGAATCATCTGGTAAAACAACTTTAGCCATTCATGCCATTGCAAGTGTTCAGCGTGCCGGTGGAATTGCAGCGATCATTGATGCGGAACATGCATTCGACCGCTCTTATGCAGAAAAATTAGGAGTAGATACAAAAAGCTTACTGATCTCTCAACCGGATAACGGAGAGCAGGCTTTGGAAATTGCGGATAACCTGATTCGTTCAGGAGCGGTTGATATCGTTGTGATTGATTCAGTAGCGGCATTAACTCCAAAAGCAGAGATTGAAGGCGAAATGGGAGACAGCAGAATGGGCTTACAGGCTCGTTTAATGAGTCAGGCGTTGCGTAAATTAACAGGCACTATTAATAAGACAGGATGCTGTTGTATTTTCATCAACCAGTTACGTGAGAAGATCGGTGTGATGTTTGGTAACCCTGAAACTACTACCGGTGGAAATGCGCTTAAATTCTATGCCTCTGTACGTTTGGATATCCGAAGAATTAGCCAAATTAAAGATGGAGATGTAGTAACCGGTAACCGTACCCGTGTTAAAGTCGTAAAGAACAAGTTAGCGCCTCCTTTCCGTATGGCTGAATTTGATATCGTATTTGGAGAAGGAATCAGTAAAGTGGGTGAAATAATTGATATTGGTGTTGATAAAAATATCATCAAGAAAAGCGGTTCATGGTTTAGTTACGAAGAAACTAAATTAGGGCAGGGAAGAGATGCCGTTAAAGCAATCTTTGCTGAAAATCCTGATTTAGCTCAGGAAATTGAAGATAAAATTATTGCAGTGCTTGCTGAAGAAGCTGCGAGCGCTTAGTTCTTTTAAGATTTTTGTTTAGAAAGCCATTACCTGTAAAATAGGTAATGGCTTTATTATTTTACTAAAGTGAGTAAGGGCGAACTAAAAATATCCTGGGGCGATACCATCGGTTCATTTAAAGGAATATTATGATGGTATTTTTCGTTTAATTTTTCTTTTACCAAAGGATGGCTGAGGTCAAAATCATTAAGCTTCCTTGGCGAGCATAACTCTATATTTAAAGCTTTATGATACAGTTTAAAAACAAGTTCACTACAATAAATTTGGTCATCGCTCCAGTTGAATGACTCGTCGTAATTTTTATTTTCGTATGAAGATTTAAATAAAGCTTTGAGTTTAGTTACATCAGCATTTGAAAGAGAGGTATTTGCAAGCCGTTTTACGGCTCCCTTTCCTCTTGCGTTAAATTCTAAAAGACTGGTTTTACGAACGGGCTGAACCGCTTCATAAACAACCCATTCCTTATTTTCAAAAAACAATACCCCGCAATGGTTATACTGACTATGCGTAGCAAGTTGAATGGCTTTACCTGTTTGTCCTGAAGTTGTTTGGAAAATAATGTCGCCATCTTTGTACGAATTATTTTGTTGGAAATTTAAAAGTAAAAAAGCAGTAAAAAGTATAATCAGGAAGTTGAATGATTTTTTCATAATTTTTTAGGTTGCTTCTATAAAACGGAAAACTGCCATGTAAGTTACGTCAAATGGTTATTTTTAAAATTCTTTAACAAAAATTCCGGTTCTTACAGTAATTTATAGCATTCGGGAAAAGAGTTAATGCATATTCATTAAAATTTCAGAAATTCCGGGAGTAAAATCCTTTTTTATTGACAGATAGTGTAACTTTGCAGACAGTTTATATTATAGATTAAAACAATTTTTATGAGTAAATATTATTTTATCATTTTGTCAGTTTTTGTGTTCCATATAAGTCATGGTCAAACTCAGACCGATGCTAATGGAAAAAAGCAAGGATATTGGAAGAAAAAAGATGAAAAGACAAATAAGCTGATTTATGAAGGTATGTTTAAGGATGACAAGCCTCAGGGATTATTTAAATATTATTACCCTCATGATAGCATTAAAGCTATTATGAATTTTAAGCAAAATGGAAAAATTGCTTATTCTACCATGTTTCATCTTTCCGGAAAGAAAATGGCCTATGGAAAATATATTGGTGAGGAGAAAGATTCGGTGTGGACTTATTACGATGAAAAAGCGGTTTTGATTTCAAGAGAAACATTTGTGAATGGTAATAAAGACGGAATGGAATATGTTTATTTTCCAGATGGTATTGTAAGTGAAGAAAGAAAATACAAAGCAGGAAAAATGGATGGGCCATTTAAACTGTATTATGATAAATCTTTAGTAAAAAGCGAAGGCGTTTATTTGAATGGACAATTAGAAGGAAAAAATTCTTATTATTTTCCAAACGGAGTTACAGCAGCGGTTGGGTATTATAAGGGCGGGCAAAAAACAGGTCCATGGATTTACAGAGATAAAACCGGAAAGGTAAAAGAAAAGGAATTGTACAAAGCAGGTGGAAAATTAGCGTCAAAAAAAGAAACGGATGAATTTTTTAATAAGAATAAAACATCTGACGAAAAACCTAAATCTACGGAAACCAAAACGACAATAACCAAATCAAAAACGGGCACTAAAGTTTCAGGAAAAGGAGCGAAAAAATAAAATGAGTAAAAAAGGAAAAGTATTAGTAGCCATGAGTGGAGGCATCGACAGTTCGGTGGCTGC
>JANPOX010000014.1:0-8567 GCA_031428235.1 Bacteroidia bacterium
CCCTGAATTATTTTATTATAAGGCAAAACTTATGTTTGATGGCAAAGCTTATAAACCCGCATTAGATGCCTGCAACAAAGCCATTGAACTAAACCCAAAATACATTGATGTGTTGTTTTTAAAAGGAGAGATCAGGTTTGCTATGAAAGAATATGCATATAGTATCAGCGAATTATCGGAAGCTATTAAACTAATGCCTGCTACCAATCCAAATTACGAGGCTTATAAAATAAGGGCTAAGGCACGGTTCGAATTTCAGGATTATAAAAACGCGGTGAATGATTGGAATGTTTACATTGAAGCCTTCCCTGAAGAGGAAGAAGCATTGGTATCCAGAGGTGCCTGCAAAATAGAAATCAGTGATAACACAGGTGCCATTGTTGATTTTGATGCTGCCATTAAATTGAATCCGAAAAACCCCGTAAGCTATAATTACAGGGGAGTTGCCAAAGGAGAAAGCAAACAGTTTGTGGAAGCCATAAAGGATTTCGATCAGTCGATTAAATTAAAATATGATTATGCAGGGGCTTTTGTAAACAGGGCAGCCGTAAAATTTGCGAGCAAGGATAAAAGAGGCGCCTGTGATGATCTTAATAAAGCCGACAGTCTTGGAGATGAAATGGCTATCCGTTTAATAGAAACTTATTGTAAACAAAAATAAAAATCAGAGTTCTTTGTTGTTGGTTTTTTGATTCAAAACAATTTAACATTACTTTTATCCAATATCTTATCTCAAATAACAAATTACTTCTTAATGAGAACTGCCGTATTCAGAAAAGCCAATTTTAATTCTGCACACCGCTTGCACAACCCGCAATTGGATGATAAAACCAATGAAGCCATTTTTGGATTATGCAACAACCCAAATTATCATGGACATAATTATGACCTGGTTGTGAAAGTAGTTGGAGAAGTTAACCCGCAAACGGGCTATGTCTTTGACCTCAAAATTTTAAATGACCTTATAAAGGAAGAAATCATTGAACGCTTTGATCATAAAAACCTGAACCTTGATACGTTGGAATTTAAAGACCTGAACCCAACAGCAGAAAATATTGCAAGAATTATTTATGAATTATTAAGGTGTAAAATAGAAGAGAAATACGACCTTGAAATAACTTTATATGAAACACCACGCAACTATGTGGTTTATCCTATTTTATAAATGTCTCTTAATTTCTATATAGGATTATCAATTCTTTTCATCCTCATTTTTTTTAATAGTTGTACGCCTTCGCATGAGCACTCGATTGTTAAAGTAAAGAAAACTGAAGCCCTTCAGCTACAAAAAGAAATTCCAAAACAGCAGGATACTTCGGCACTAGAACGGATGTTTATAGAAAAAGGCCTGGTCAATATCAATTCACTGGATTCTACAATTCGCGTCGTTCTCCATTACTCTACTACTCAGAATTTCTTAAAAAAACCACTTTATAAAGGATTGACCGATTGTTATTTACCCTGTGAAGTGGCCATCAAATTGTTTAATGCTCAGTGTTTTTTACACGAGCAATTTCCTAATTATCATTTAATTGTGTTTGATGCCGTTAGGCCACTTCATATCCAAAAGCAAATGTGGGATGAACTCGATATGCCTTCAAAAGAAAAAATTAATTACTTAGCACATCCCGATGATATTTCTTTGCATAATTATGGTGCCGCGGTAGATGTTGGCATTATCGGTTCTAATGATGTACTATTGGAAATGGGCACTGCCTTTGATTTTTTTGGTGAATTAAGTGAACCAAAAAAAGAACAGGAATTTTTATTGAACGGAAAGCTATCCAAAGAAGCATTAACAAACCGTATGTTATTAAGAAGCATTATGTTAAAAGCTGGTTTCATGACGATTACATCTGAGTGGTGGCATTTTAATTCAACCACAAAAATTATAGCGGCAGAAAAATATAATTTAATTGAGTAAATCTACAACTGGCTCTTTACCACCCTTAATATATTTTCCAATAATATAATGGCCCAAATAAATCAATGGAATTAAAGCCAAAGCAACTAACAATTTAAAGGCATAACCCCAGCTGGCATTCGTTATAAATTCTGAAAATGGCCATTTACCGGGCAACACAAAAGCAATGAACTGCACTACAAAGGTATCAACTAACTGACTCACCATTGTACTTCCGGTTGCTCTCAACCAAATATGCTTACTTCCTGTTGCTTTTTTAAATGCCCAGAAAACATATACATCAATTAACTGAGAAAATAAAAAAGCAGTAATACTACCAACAATGATCCATTGTGATTGCCCGAACACCGTTCTAAAATCCTTATCATTAACCGGTGAAAAAGAAGTAGCATTTAAGTTCATGGCTATGGTTAAAACAATAAAGGTAAATGAGATCAAAGCAACGGTAATATAAGTGAGTTTTTTTACGCCGTCTTTTCCATAATACTCGTTGATTAAATCGGTCAGTAAAAAAATAACCGGCCACATAATAATCCCAATACTTTGTGTAAAGATTCCAAAGAACTGCACCAACTTTCCTCCAATCAATTCAGCAACAATGGCATTTGTAATAAAAAAGCCAGCCAATACAAGGAAAACAACATCTTTTCGATTCTTTAAATCCATAGGCTGCTAATTTATACAAGATTATAAAAAATAACTACCGTTTACACATTTTTGTTAAATTTATACACTTGTTATGATTGTAAAAAACAACCGAAAGATAAAATTGTTCTTTTTATCACTGCTCTATGTATTAGCAGTGACAGCCTGTTTTTCTCAAAACATAAAATTTAAGCGCCTGAGCATTGATGAAGGTTTATCTGCAGTTACAGTAAACACTATTTTTCAGGATTCCCAAGATTTTATTTGGATTGGCACTCAGGATGGGTTAAACCGTTATAATGGTTACCATTTTAAAGCTTTTAAGAATGATCCCTTCAACCAGAAAAGTATTTCATCCAACGATGTGAAATGTATTTTTGAAGACAAGGATGGCGTGATGTATTTAGGAAGTAATGGCGGAGGATTTTCCATTTTTGATAAATACACGGAAACATTTATTAACCATAGAACCGGCTTAGGTTCGAATACTATTTCAAACAATATAGTTAACGACATTACAGATATTAATGATAATGAGTTATTAATTGCAACAGACAATGGCCTCAATATTTATAATAAAGCTTCAAAAACATTCAAACAAATAAATTACAGAGACACAGCTATTAATTTCACTAAATTTTTTAAAGATTCCTATGGCACAATCTGGGTAGGCTCCGAATCAAATTACATTTTTGAATTTAATGTTTCTGATAATAAACTTACTAATTACGAGTTGCCGCAACGGTTTTTAGAAGTTGATAAATCAAACAAAGAATTAGGTTCCCGCCGGAAGAAAATATATGACCTTACTCAACGAAATGGTGAATTGATTTGTGGAACTGATGGAGGGTTATTGTTTTTTGACATCACTACAAAAACCTTCAATAATGTTTTTTTGTTTGACGAAAAAAACCGCTACAATAACCGCATCAAACGTTTTGTAAATACTGGAGATTCCACTAAATTAATCTTCGGTACCTGGGGCGGACTTGTTAAATTCAACCTAAAAGATTTTTCACACACCATTGAGAAAAAAAGCGAGACCTCTGTCAACTCTTTATCCAGTGATAAGATTTCCACTATTCTTAAAGACAAACAAAATAACCTGTGGGTAGGAACTGAAGAGAACGGACTAAACATCTATTTTAATTCTCTTAATAAATTTCCGTTGTATAACGCCAGCAATGGTTTGGAAAATGAATTTGTGTATTCTGTTCATCAGTTGAACAATAAAAACATTTTGGTTGGAACTGAAGACGGACTCTACAATTTGAATCCTAAAACCAATGTCATTACCAATTACAATGATTTATTAAAAAAACACAAAATAAATACGGTTTTGAGTTTATTGGAAGATAGTGAAGGCAATATATGGATAGGAAGCTACGGACAAGGCATTGTAGTTTACAATCCAACTACTAAAAAAGAAACCAAATTACTGGCTGATAAAAATTTTGGCGGCACAGTAATGAAGATTATCCAGGATAAATCAGGGGTTATATGGGTGGCTACTTATAAGGATGGTTTATATTCAATTAATCCAAACACACTCGCTATAAGGCGTTATACCAAACAACAAGGGCTCTCTTCCAACAATATTTATTTTGTTTATGAGAATAAAGAAAACGGCACCTTATTACTTGGTACCGATGGCGGAGGATTGAATATACTTGATTTTGTAACAAGTGTTGATAGGCCTTTTGTAACAGTTTACAAACACATTGATAATAAAAACTCTATCAGTTCAAACAGCATTAACAGCATTTACAGAGACAGGAATGGTATTTTTTGGATCGCTACGAGTAATGGCTTAAATAAATTTGATCTGAAAAAGAAAAGCTTTAATATATACACTGAAAAGGATGGATTGCCAAATAGTTATATATACGATGTTATTCCTGATAAAGATAATAACCTATGGTTGCCCAGTAATTCAGGCTTAACCAAATTTAATCCTTACGACAAAAATGAAGGAGGTTCCGCCTTTATCAACTACAATACCAATGACGGATTACAGGCCAGGGAATTTAATCAGGGCGCTTCCTTTTTATGTAAAGATGGAAAAATACTTGTTGGAGGCGTGGCCGGTTTAAATTATTTTGATCCATCTTCCATTAAAAAAAGTAAGATCACTCCCAACTCCTATATTTATTCTTATGCAAGACAGGGGAAAAATGTCAGTACTGATTCCAGCATCACTTATAAACGCCACCTGGAATTAACACACAAGGAAAATTATTTTACGTTTGAATTAGTGGCATTGGATTATGTATCTGTTGAAAAAACAAAATTCATGTACTATCTTGAAGGATACGACCCTGATTGGTCCTCACCTACTTCTGTGCGTTATGTTTCGTATACAGAATTACCGGGCGGTGATTATACGTTTAAGGTAAAAGCCACAAACAGTGATGGTGTATGGAGTGAAAAAATAACTGAAATTAAAATCAAAGTAATTCCACCCTGGTGGAAAACCAAATGGTTTTACTTGCTAACTGCAATTCTTTCATTAGCATTAGTCTTTGGATTCATTAGTTACAGAACCAATACAATTAAAAAAGAAAATAAGTTACTGGAAAACAAAGTTTCAGAAAGAACAAAACAACTTGCTGAAAAAAACAGAGATATAACCAGCAGTATTGAATATGCCAAACGGATTCAGGAGGCTATTCTGCCATCTAAAGAATTAATTTTTTCAAGGCTCAATCAAGCGTTTATCCTATATAAACCAAAGGACATTGTTAGCGGAGATTTTTATTGGTTTGGAGAAAAGGATAACTATAAAATCATTGCAGTTGTAGATTGTACAGGACATGGCGTACCAGGTGCATTTATGAGTATGATTGGGCACAATCTTCTGAACCAGATCGTGTCAGAAAAGGGTGTATCAGACCCGGGTCAAATTTTGGAAGAATTACACAAAGGAGTTCAATCCGCATTAAAACAAGGTGAAAATAATGATGTTGACACCAATGACGGGATGGATGTTTCTTTATTGGCGTTAAATACAGAAACGATGGAATGCTTATGGGCAGGCGCTTTCAGAAGTTTAATTATTGTAACCAATGAAGGAGAACTGGAAAAAATTGACGGAAATAAATATCCTGTGGGAGGTGCTCAGCTGGATTCCAACAGGATATTTACCACACAAAAAATAAAACTAAATAAGAATGATTGCCTGTATATGTTTTCTGATGGCTACGCAGATCAGTTTGGGGGTGCTAAAGGTAAAAAATTCATGGTGAGGCAGTTTCATGATAATTTAAAGTCCATTCATCATTTCAATGTTGCTGAACAACAAAAAGCACTTGAAAATCAATTAAACGAATGGAAAGGTAATTTTGAACAGGTTGATGATGTTTTAGTCATTGGGATAAAATTGTAAAAAAAAAGCGTTAAAGTGTTTTTTAAATAAATATTGTTTTTATATTTGATACATCATTGACATTTTATTTTTTCTATTTATACTGTAACAATAAACTATTAAAGTGAAAAAAAATATTATTATATCTGCGATTTTGATCGGTTCATCGATTATAACATTAAATTCCTGCAAGAAAAAAGCAGAAGAAGCCGATGGTGAAACACAATCTGTAGTTGACAATTCTATTTGTGAACAACAGTTTATGGCCATTGCGCCGGTGGTAAATGAAAAAGGAATTAACCAGGCAGGCATCAAAAAAATGACAACTTGTGAATCTTGGACAATTTTAGGTGCAATCAGTGGAACAAATACACCAAATGTTTCTTCGGACACAATTGTTGATGCCACTGGAAATTATCAAAACGGACCTGTAAGTTTTTTACTTGATTACGGAACAGGATGTGTCAGTTTCGATGGATTATCCTATAAATCAGGAATAATAAAAATAACTACCGCCAAACGATGGAGTGCCTATAATAATGTTGTTACCATTGATCTTCAAACTTACAAAGTAAATAATGTAACTTATACGGGTCAGGTTAGACTTTCCAGACCAGATTCTGTTACTTTCACTATGGAAGTAATTAATGGCCACTGTACTGATGGTTCATGGAATATTGACTATACCGGAAATAAAACAATCAAGCAAATTGCAGGATTTAATACAAAAAACAATGAATCCGACGATGTCATCGCAATTACAGGAAGTTCCTCAGGCGTTAATCGTGATGGAAGAGCTTTTTCAACAAGTATTACCAGCGCCTTAAATAAAAAATCTAATTGCAAATGGATTAGTTCAGGAACTTTGGATTTAACGCCGGAAGGCTTAAAAACAAGGACTGTTGATTTTGGCGCAGGAGCATGTGACGATGACGCGACATATACTGTGAATGGGCAAACTATAGCATTTAAACTTAAGTAATTGGCACCAAGATCATCCCTTATGATTGACGCATATAATATATATGACAATATGGACAGGAATAATATCCTGTTATCATTTAAAGGTGATATCACTTCTGAATTGCTTACTTCTATTCTTCAGATTATGGAGAATAAAATGGACAACATGCAGGAAGAGCCAAAAACAAAAAAGAAAGTATATAATGTTTTAGTAGAATGTCTTCAGAATTTATACCATCATATGGATGATGCCACTGATGGAAATGGTGATAAAAACAGAAGCGCTATTTTCATGATCGCAAAAAATAACGGAGCCTATAACATCATTACAGGAAATTATATTTTAAATGAGAATATTCACGGTTTAAAATCCCGTTTGGATGAAGTAAACGCCTTAAGTAAAGATCAACTAAAAGATTATTATAAATCTGTTTTAAACAATGGAGAAATGTCGTTAAAAGGTGGCGGCGGATTAGGTATGATTGATATTGCAAGAAAGACAGGTGAAAAATTAGATTATAATTTTTTGGAAATTGACAATAAAGTTTCTTTCTTTACGCTAATAATAAAAGTAACACAACCACAATTAATATAAAATAAGTAACTATGGAAAAATACGCTATCGAAGGCACACCAAAAACACCCACTATATCATTTGATATTCAAAGCGGTGTGTTAGAAATTAAAGGACGTTCAATCCCTGAAAATTCAATTGAATTTTATAAACCTTTAGTAGATGCATTAGATAAATATTCTTCTGCTTCTAAGCCGGCTACAACTGTAAATATTCAATTAGAATATTTCAATACAAGTTCATCTAAATGTATTTTAGATGTATTTAAAAAACTGGAAGCTATTCACAAAGGTGGAAGCGCAGTAACTATTAACTGGCATTATGAAGAAGATGATGAAGATATGTTAGAAGCAGGTGAAGATTACCAGGCAATCATCAATGTTCCTTTCAAAATGGTTCAGGTTGCTGAATAAATTTTAAAACTTACATGTTTATAAAACCCCGAAATATCGGGGTTTTTTTATGCATTTTAAGCATTTTTTACTTAGATTTGTAACCTCAAAAAAGAAATTATTTATGTCAAAAATAACCGATTTACTAGGAAACCAGGCTGATAGTTTATTAAACCACACCTGTAAAACAATTTCTAAAAACGATATCTTAAACCCTAACGCTGATTTTATTGAGCAAACCTTTGTTTACAGTAATAGAAGTCCACAGGTATTAAGAAGTCTTTCACAGTTATATGGTAATGGCAGACTTGCTAATACCGGGTATATGAGTATTTTACCGGTAGATCAGGGAATTGAACATAGTGCAGGTGCATCCTTTGCCCCTAACCCAATTTATTTTGACAGTGAAAATATTGTGAAACTGGCTATTGAAGGTGGTTGTAACGCTGTTGCTTCTACGTTTGGTGTATTAGGGTCAGTTGCCCGCAAATACGCACACAAAATTCCGTTCATCGTTAAAATCAATCATAACGAATTCATCTCCTACCCAAACAAATTTGATCAGATAATGTTTGGAACCATTGAAGATGCTTATAATATGGGTGCTGTTGCTGTTGGAGCTACTATATATTTTGGTTCGCCAGAATCCGGCCGCCAGATTATAGAGGTTGCGCAGGCTTTTGAACGCGCTCACCAGTTAGGTAT
>JANPOX010000015.1:0-4181 GCA_031428235.1 Bacteroidia bacterium
GTTATTAGATACACTATAGGTTGCTGTGATTGTACAGGAGTTCGCGTCTTTCACGATTACTGTATGGGTAGTTGCTGTTAATCCTGAAGCTGTTGTTCCTGTTCCGAATGCTCCTCCGTCAAAAGAGAAACTATAAGTAGGAGTTCCGCCAACCACTCCTGACACTGTAGATGTTCCATTAGCCAATCCACAATTTGAATTAGTGGTATTTACTACAAAACTTGATGGGCCATTGGCTGTTCCGATCACAAAAGTTCTGGTGAAAACACAACCATTACCATCTTTTACTAAGATGGTATGAGTACCTGCTGCTAAACCAGAAGTTAAACTTGCTGTGGATACTCCATCCACACTATAAGTATAAACCGCTGTTCCGCCCGTTACTCCGGTAACATTGAAAGTTCCATTATTGGTATTACAACTGGCTTGGGTTGTTGTTCCCGCTATTGCGGTAGGTCCCGGAATATTAGTGATACTGGTAGTTTCTGTATATATACATCCATTGGCATCTTTTATTGAAACTGAATATGTTCCGACAGGTAAATTAATCGTTGGTGATGTTGCTGTAAATGCACCACCATTAATAGCATAAGTGTATGGGGAGGTTCCCCCCGTCGGCGAATTAAAGGTGATACTTCCATTATTGTTACCACAGGTTGCATTAGTGGGGATTACAGCAATATTAGTTGGCCCGGGAGTCATGGTTAATGTTGCTGAAACAGTAAACGTACATCCAAAATTATTTGTTAATGTGATGACCGGTGTAGAAGGTGCGCTCAAGCCAGTAACGGTTTGCCCCGCAATTGAACCTAAACTACTAGCGAAACTTGAGATAGTTTGTCCTGCACTTGAAGTATTATTAATTACAATAATCCCATTACTGTTTCCACAGGTTGGATTTGTAAATGATAAAGCTGCTGCAGGATTTGGCCTTACAGTAACCGTAACCACCGCAATGTCTGCCGGACAACCTCCCGAGGCGGGAACCGTATAAGTATAATTATAAGTTCCTGCTGTGTATGATGCCGGATTAAATGTTCCAAGATTGCCACCGGTTAATGCAGGTGCAGGCCCACTCCAGGTTCCTGTAGTGGAAACTCCAGCTCCTAATAAACCAAATAAATTTGATGATGATACTGAATTACAAACCGCTAAGGTGTTACTAACTCCAGCATAAGGGCCCGGATTAACTGTAATACATTTTGATGTCGTGTAAGAACATCCAAAGTTATCTACGGCTGTTAACGTATAACATTTAGTTCCTGTAGAAGTTGGCGTTATTACTGCATTATTACCTGAAGTTGACGTAATGTTTGGACCTGACCAGGTTTGAGATACAATAGTAGGGGTGAATGATTGATTGGCAGGAATTGCCGTAGTAAAGTTAACATCCCAACCAAAAATATATCCATCATCAGAAGCAAGGTTATCTGTTACTTTAATGCACCATCCACCATTTAAAGGACAACCCACTAATCCTGCAAAACTTGATTCAGGAGCATAATTACCCGCTTGAATGGAGCTTCCCGCCGGGCTTCCCGATGATACTGTTGGCCCAGCAACCAGCTGGGTTGCGCCACCCATTACAAAGCAATACTGAGAGCCTGTGCCAGGACCTCCGGTTGTATTGTCAATCGGATTACCTAAATAAGTACCACTACCTCCCTGGGCATATGTTTTCAAAGGCACACTTTGCCCATTGGGGCAAACAATTTCAATATTCAAATCGCCCAGATAGGAGTGCTCCATATTGATGCAAATGTTAGAAATTTCAGCCATTGAAGTTATGGTTTGCCCTGAGTTATAACAATCCACCGTAATACATGAATTATATGAAACACCGGAACCATCCGGCAAGTAGGTTGTTCCAGCGATAGGCGGGGTACAGTTTGCAACATACGGTGTTGGTGTAACTGATCCAATTAGGGTTGCACTCTGCCCTAAACAAATACTTGTGGTAGATGTGGTGGTGGCTGAAAAGGAAGGTGCAGTGGCAACCTGAACTACCTGATTAAAATTATTATAGTTGATGCAACCGGCTTTATTAATATCTAAATTAACAATGTAAACTCCTGGCGCAGCATACGTTGTTGAAGCACTTGCGCCAGTTCCTGTTTGTCCGTTACCAAAATCCCAGCTGTATGCGGCCCCTGTACTGCTTCCAGATGAAAAAGTGCCTCCACCATTAAATGTTACAGAAGCCCCTGGACAAACGCGGATTATTCCTCCTGCTCCCACTGCGGGAGAAGAGCTATTAAGTACAGAATTTATTGTTTCGCAAGGTGTTGTACATGATATGGCGCCAACAAATCCCACGTCCACAGCTGTAATATCAGATTTCCATACTAAAGTAATACAACCAGAAGCATTTCCGGAAGTCGCCTGAACAATGCCGGGTCCTGATGTTCCGGTATAAGCTCCCAAAGATGGCGCCGCAGTACTATTTCCATCGTAAACATACAAAAAATCATAACTGTTTTCAGTCGCAAAAGTTGTAAAATTTATGCGAATCTTCGATCCGGCCGTTGATGGGCAAATAGTCATCGTGAAATTCTCACTTGTGGCATAGTTACCTGTTCCACCCGGATCATACACAGTTCCCGAACAAGTAGTGATATTGGTATTGCTCATATTGTATGTTTGAGCAAAAAGTGATAAAGCGAAAACAGTAAGGAATAATGTAAATATTTTTTTCATTTTGAGCTTAATTATTTTGAAGATTGTGGTGTAATAACAATGATATAGTTGGTGTTATCGATTCTATAAATCTCAGTTTTAGAAGAGAAAAAATTCAAATTATATTTTAATGGGTTAAATGTTTCAGCCTTATAAACAAGATCTCTTTTTAAATTGACATTATACTTATTCAGTAAAGGCACAGAAGATAATTTAGTGTATTTATCTTCAATCAACACAGGCGACTCAATAATCTTCAAGCGATTATTCAATAATTCCGTGAATATTTTTATTCTTTCAGGATCTTCCTGTGCAAAAACCTGAGTATGATCTCCAAAAACCTCCTGTATTTTAGGGTTTATTTGTTGTGCTGAAGATTGGTTTATGTTTACGAAACATATAAACAAAATAGTTATAATAGAACAGAAAATTGGTTTCATGGATTGTTATGATTAAATCATTAAATATAAGCGAATATATAACATTTTAACATTTATTAAATAAACAAAAACCTTATTTCACTCAATTAAAACAAAAAACCCCCCTAATATTTTAGGAGGGTTTTTTAGCTGAATTAAACTTTTTTATTCATTTTTTCGGATTACCGTAACATGGCCAACGTAAGGGTGTTTACCTCCTTGCAAATCGGTAACCTGCAATTTATAAACATACACTCCCTGGGGTGCTTTTTTAGAGCCACCCTTAACCGATCCGTCCCATCCTTTTCTGAAATTATTGCTGGTAAAAATATTTTCACCCCAACGGTCAAAAATATCCAAGCGGTAATTTTCTTCATCTATGCCAATACCTAATGGTTGAAAAATATCATTTCTTCCGTTTTCATCAGGCGTAAAAGCATTAGGAATATATAAAGCGAACTCAGGTGTAATTTCTACCAAAATACGGGCAATATCCCTACAACCTTTTGGTGAAACAGCAATTAAATTAACGGCATATTCCCCTGTGTAACTATAACCATGACTTGGATTAACTAAGGTTGAATTATTTGATCCATTAAGTGCTACAGGGTCGCCAAAATCCCACAAATAAGTTGAAGCGCCCTGGGAAGTGTTTACAAAATCAATATTCGGATCAATGATGCTTGTAGATGATGGATTTGCATAAAATGACGCTATAGGTTGCGGATAAACTTCTACATAATCTACTTTAGTCATTGTATTCACACAACCCGTAGTTGGGTTTTGAACTACTAATATGATTGAATATTTTCCAGAATCTGCAAACAACATCGGGTATGGGTTTCCGGAATTCGATACGTGGTTTACATTATCCGACCAGGTAAAAACATCACTTGCTCCATCCGATGTTCCTGTTAAGGTTACAGTCAACGGCGCACATCCCTGCAAAGGATTTCCTGTGAAATTAATATTTGGCAATGGATTGGTTACCACTGTAAAAATTGCAGCTGCATTTGGAACAGTACAGCCATCACTTACAATTAATCCGATTGTATTAGTAGTTGCCGAACCAGGCACTGCTGCAGA
>JANPOX010000016.1:0-3124 GCA_031428235.1 Bacteroidia bacterium
TTTATTGTTTTTATTTTGGTGCTTTGTATTTATAAGGTACAGATTAATTATGTTGCCATTTTATTTTTACCATTAAGTATTTTTATAACGTGTTTATCGGCTATAGGCTGTGGGACTTTATTGGCCGCGCTTAATATTAAATACAGAGATGTGCGCTATATTATTCCATTTTTAATTCAAGGCTTACTGTTTTTAACGCCAATTTTATACCCAATAAATATGTCAAAAAGTGTTTTTGTTCAATTTATTTTAAGATTAAATCCTGTTTCAGGATCTTTAGAACTTTTGCGCGGTTTATTTTGGGGGTACACCATTAATTTTGAAACAGTGTGGATAAGTTTAGCAACGGCATTAATTTTATTTTTTTTAGGAATTTTCTATTTTAGAAAAACCGAAAGTTATTTTGCTGATTTAGGGTAAATGAAACCCATACTCGAGATACAAAATATTAGTAAAAAGTTCAGAATAAACCATGAACAACAAACTTATTTGAGTATAAGAGAGTCTGTCTCGAATATTTTTAAATCAAAAAAAACTACTGAAGATTTTTGGGCATTGAGCGATGTCAGTTTTAATGTAGAGGCTGGCGACACGATTGGTATTATTGGTAAAAATGGCGCAGGAAAATCTACATTGTTGAAAATATTATCCAAAATCACCCCGCCTACTTCTGGTAAAATAATTGGCAGAGGTCGTCTTGCAAGCCTATTGGAGGTTGGTACCGGTTTTCATCCCGAATTAACTGGAAGAGAAAATGTGTTTATGAATGGTTCCATTTTAGGTATGCGTAAACAAGAGATTCTTAAAAATTTTGATGCAATAGTTGATTTCGCTGGAGTAAATAAATTTATTGATACTCCATTAAAACATTTTAGTAGTGGCATGCAGCTTCGTTTAGCTTTTGCTGTAGCCGCTTTTTTAGAAAATGAAATTTTGGTTGTCGATGAGGTGTTGGCTGTTGGTGATGCAGAGTTTCAAAAGAAGTGCATGGGTAAAATGGCTGATATGAGCCAGGCAGGAAGAACAATATTATTTGTAAGTCATGATTTGACTGCTATAAGTAATTTAACCAAGAGAGCGGTTTTTTTGAAACAAGGAAAAGTTTTAGTTAACGGCGAAACGAACTATGTTATTGAAAAGTATGTTGAAGATGGCATAACTGTTGGTAAAACTTATAACAAGGAAATTAATCTTAAGCTTCTAACACCGCAGATTTGCGAAGTTACTATCAATACCAGTATGCCTAATAATGTGCACCAATTCGGTAAATCAATGTCTATTTCAATTACTTCATATTCACCTGAAATTAATGGCATACATTCCTGGATGTCCATTCATATAACAGATTCTAAAGGAAAAGGTATACTCCATACAACTAATGGCGGCGAAAACTTATTGATAAATGGAAAGCAAGGATATACCAGAACTAAATGCTTGTTTGAAAATCTGAATCTCTATATGGGTAAGTATTTCGTTAACTTATATTTGTCCGGACCTCCGAATACTGAGGTGTATGAACGTTTGGTAGATATAATTTCGTTTGATGTAGTTATGAATGGGAATAATCATGAGTTTGGTTGGATACCTGACGTTTGCACTTTTATACCTGAAACAAATTGGAGCATAGAAAATGTTTAAGCATATAAAACAATATTTTTCTAATTTACGAGTGATTAATACACTTATGAAAAAGCATAAGTGTATTATTTCTCATAGAGCTAACTTTACATTAGAGCTGTTAAGTCAAATATCAATTGGCGAAAACACTTCTATTGGAGCGGGAACAATAATTACAACGCAAAGTTATAAATTGCCTATTAAGACTAAATTATTAATAGGAGCAAATACATATATTGGGGAGAATAATAATATTAGGGTTTCGGATGCAGAAATAATAATTGGCAACAATTGCTTAATTTCACAAATGGTTAGTTTAATAAGCGTAAATCACAACATACCAAATGCATCAGAATTCATTATTGAATCTGGATTAGATTATACTAAAGCAGGAATACATATTGGTAACGACGTATGGATAGGAACAAATACTGTTGTTTTACCAGGAGTTAAAATAGGAAATGGCGCCGTTATAGGGGCATCTAGTTTAGTAAATACTAATATCCCTGAGAACGCGATAGTAGTTGGCAACCCAGCCCGAATTATTAAATATAGAAAATAACATGAAAGAAATAATAATTAATATATTTAAGCAATTAGGGCTTTCAATCGGAAAGTTTGATGAAAGAAAACATTCTGAAAGAAAGTTGTATTTTGAAAGAAAAGAAATTTTTAAGAAGTACAAAGATTATACTATGATTCCAGAGATGAGTTATATAGATAACCTGGAGGTTGCAAACATGGCTAAATCTATTTCTGGCGATGTTGTTGAATGTGGCGTTTGGCGCGGAGGCATGATTGCTGGAATAAGTGAAATATTAAAAAGCAAAAGGAAGTATTGGTTATTTGATAGCTTCGAAGGGTTACCGCCAGCTGAAAAAATCGATGGTGAAGTGGCGATAAAGTGGCAAAATAATACGGAGGGTAAGTATTACTATGACAATTGTAAAGCAGAAGAAGATTTTGCCAATAGGGCAATGTCAATGGCATTAATTAGTAACAAGGAATTAGTTAAAGGTTGGTTTAAAGATACTGTTTTTAAATCCGATATTAAAGAAATAGCATTATTGCGGTTAGATGGAGATTGGTATGAATCAACTATGGTGTGCTTAGAGGCTTTTTATCCTAAGGTAGGAAATGGTGGTATAATAATTATTGATGATTATTATTTTTGGGATGGTTGTTCTAAAGCTGTCCATGACTACTTTTCTAAATATTCAATTAGTGATAGAATACAGCAAAGTCCAAACGGTATTGCTTTTATTGTGAAAAATAAAAAAAATAATGAGTTTGTTATCCAATAATGGTTATAGGGAATGGATTGATAGCAAATGCATTTCATCATTATTTAAATAATGATAAATTTATTTTTTTTGCCTCAGGCGTATCAAATTCCGTTAGCGAAGATGCAAACGATTATAGAAGGGAGTTAGATTTATTAGAATCAGTTTTAACAAAAAAAAATGAAAATCAAATCCTTATCTATTTTAGTTCATTTAATGTTTTC
>JANPOX010000017.1:0-2148 GCA_031428235.1 Bacteroidia bacterium
TAAAACAATTGTAGATAATTCAATAGAAACAATAAGGAATATTTCATTTGATCTTTTACCAAAGGCACTAGAAAATGGAGGTTTGTTGCAGGCTTTAAGTGAATTAGTTAAAAGACTACAACCGCTTTGCCAAATAGTATATAATTTTCCAGAATGTGAGCTAAAACTTGATGTAGATAGCCAGATAAATATTTATAGAGTTGTTCAGGAGTTTATAAATAATAGTCTAAAACATGCTAAAGGCTCAAAAATCGAAATGCATTTGTCCTTTGAACTAAATGTAATTACATTATCCGTAAACGACAACGGCAAAGGCTTTGAGATGAATACCCATAACTACGGGAATGGTTTACATAATATAAAAACAAGATTAAAGGCATTGAATGCGACATATATTTTTGTGAGCAAGATAAATAAAGGTACACGTATCGAATTATCAATAAAAGAAAATCAATGAAATCAATAAAAATATTACTGGCAGACGATCACCTTGTTGTAAGAAATGGTATAAAATTGATGCTATCTCAACAAAAATCGTTTATTGCAATTATCGAAGAGGCAGAGGATGGAGAGGACGTAATTAAATTAGCTAGTAGAACAAAATACGATGTCATTCTTCTTGACATAAATCTTCCTAAAATTACCGGTATAGAAGCTTCAACGATATTATTAAAAAAAGACAAAACAATAAAGATTTTGGCTTTAACTATGCATAATGAGGAATATATGATTAAGCAGATGATATCAGCTGGTGCACTCGGTTATTTACTTAAAAATACCGGATTTGATGAATTAACTAAGGCTATATTAACAGTAAACGCAGGAAACAAATATTATTGTAATGAAGCTGCTCAGATTTTAATTAACTTTAATAATATTAGCAACTCAACAGAAATTAATTTGGATAAAAAATCCAGATCGCAAAAAGCACAAGAAATTGCTTTATCAAGTAGAGAAAAAGAGGTCATTAAGTATATTGCAAAAGAACTAAATAGTGCTGAGATCGCCGATGAACTCTTTATTAGTAAAAGAACCGTTGAGGGTCATCGAAAAAACATTATAGCGAAGCTAAAGTTGAAAAATTCTGCAGGCATTGTTAAATATGCGATTCAAAATGGTTTGGCAAGTGAGTAATCTCATTTCTACTTTGGTACTTCTACACTTAATAATTTCTTCAAATAATCTTTTTTTTCAGCTTTATACCCTTTTTTAATATATCTAGCCACTGTTTTATCTACTTCACAATTGTTTGATACTTCTTCAGATTCACTCAGTACTTTGTAAGTAATAGTCGTCCCGTTGATTGTCGCCAATTTATTACAACTCTCTTTTTCAACATCTTTTTCGTTAGACTTCACAATTAAAAAAACTTCTTTTCCCGACTTTACTAATTTATATTCCAAAGCTTTTTTACGCCGGCAATTTCCGCGAATTAAAGGCGATATGGCAAACGTTTAATGGAAAATAAACTTTAAGTTGTCAATGAAAAACTATATAATCTTGATATTATTTAATTTACCTTGAAGGTTTGTTTAATTATGATAAACGGCACTGCTAAAAAAACATTAAGAAGTAATTTTTAAGCAATATGTTTTTTTTCGTGAGATAAATTCCTGCTACATAGTATACTTAAATTCATATATCATTCTATCTCTAAATTAGGCTTATTTAAATTGATTGTTATGTTCAATTTTATGAGAAATCCCGTATAAATACTTATTATTTCAAGTAATTATACTATCCTTTTTTTCACAGCAATTTTTTACTTTTGACTTTAATGTATACTTGTTTCCTATCAATCATTAAAAATTACAATTTGAAATTACCATTTTATTATTTAAAACTTAACTATGGCAATGACTAAACAACAACTTGAATTAAATGTTGATGGTATAATCAATGATGCAGAAAATACAAAAAATCCAAAAGAACAATTCTGTGTAATTTATCTGGGAACTGTTAGACCCATTTTAGAACTTGTAAGAAGCTTTACAGGACCTATGATTGATGATCAAATCGATAAATTAATATATGTAGCGGATGAAGTATGTTCGGAGAGTAATCCTGATTTAACTAACTATTGCAATGTTTGGAATACAATCCACCTTAAAGGTTTTTTAAGAAGTATTCAAATATTTACTGGTCCCA
>JANPOX010000018.1:0-8365 GCA_031428235.1 Bacteroidia bacterium
AAAACTATTGTATCGAAATTTTTAAGGATTGTTTACCTGATACATTAGACAGATTCAAAATATACAAGCCTTTTGCCAGGGAAGAAACATCCAGATGATGTTGGTTGACGATTTCTGAGTTATTCATGAGTTCTTTTGAAAGCACTACTTTTCCCTTCAAATCAACAATTTCAGATTTAACAGACCCACTATTTTTAGGGATGATCAGTGTTAATTCCTGAGTAGAAGGATTAGGAAAAACCGACAAGGCAAGAGTAACAGATTCTTCTTTTACGCCGACAAAATAGCGGATAATATCGCGGTATCTGGCTTGGTTTGGGGTAAAATTGCCGCCTACTACATTGCCCGAAACTTCCAAATACGGAATTCTTTCGGTTAAGGTCAGCCATTGATAACTACGCACATAATTAGGATAGCTTATTTTATTAAAAGGGGGCTGCAATGCATTTATAATAATTGTATCAATGGCGTATTGAGTTGTTACTACTCGTAAGCAAGCTTCTGTCCCGTAAGGTGTAGTGATTGTTCCCCACCCATCCACATCAGTAATACGATAACCGTGTTTTTTGTATTGGAAAGGGATAGCGGTAAAGCCAGGAGTAGCAAAGCTGAAAGTGCTGGAATCCCGATCTGCATAATTTAAAGGAAAAAAATACAATTCATCATCGTTAGCGCCAACTGGCGATGCTCCTATTGGAATTCCGGATATAGTAATGCCTATGCCCTCTGCATTAAAAGAAGCGACTCCGTTTTTTTTATAAAAACTATAAATATTTTTGATAGAAAATCCTGGAACAGGGACTGAATCCCGTATTTTTTCGCCATATTTTGGAGCAAAAAAATAAAATGAATAAGGTGTTGCTGATGACGGTACAAATTTTCGAATGCCTTGGCCGGTAGAATCCAATGTGCTAAAATCCCAGTTATAACTAGCGCCTGTTGCAGTATAATCTCCAACGCTGGAAAGGCTGGCAACACTATACCGTGCGGTGTCGCCAATTACCGGCATATTGGTAGATGTGATAACAATTTGCGATGTTAATTGAATGCTTAAAAACGTTACAACAGTAAAAAGTAAAGATTTTTTCATGTATTAAAATTAATGATTTATAAATATACCATTTTTTTGATACCATTTACCAGTTTCCGCCCGAACCACCTCCGCCTCCGGAACCACCACCAAAGCCACCAAACGACGATCCGCCACCGCCGCCACCGCCACCAAAACCTCCAAAGGAAGATCCTCCTCCAAAGTAGGTCATGCCTCCGCTTCTTCCGCCCCCACTTTTAAAGAAAACAAGTACTAAAAGAACCACACATATTAAAAATAGTATCGGATGGCTTCTCACAACACTCTCAAGACCCGAACCTTTCGATTTTGTTTTCTCATTATATTCGCCTTTTGCAGCCAGCATTAATGCCTGACAGCCGGCTTCAAGGCCTTCATAAAATTGTTGGTTTTTAAAATAGGGAACTATTTCATTTTCGCGGATATGCTTGGTTTGCAAATCGGTAATGGCCCCTTCCAGCCCATAGCCCACAGAAATGAACAAATTACGTTCCCCTGATTTCCCGGTAGGTTTTACTAATATAACAATACCGTTATTTTTACCTTTTTGTCCAACGCCCCATTTATTTAATATATCAACAGCAAAAGAGGATTGATCCATGCCATTCAGATCATCTACTATTACGATACAAATTTGATTGGAGGTTTGTAAACTAAAATCCTGTAATTGTTGTTCAAGTTGCTGCGCCTGTTGCGCGGATATGAAATCAGGAAATTCTTTCGATAAATTATTGTATAACCTTTCAGGGCTTGGCCTTTCAGGAACTTGCGCACATAAGCAAACAACTAATAAGTTGAAAAATATGGTTAGTATCCTGGATGTTTTCACTTAATAAGAAATATCGTTTGTGAGTTCATCTTTGTCGTCATGTTCCAAAGGAAAATAAAGTTGCAGTTTTTCTCCGCACATTTCCACTGCTTTTTCAATTCCGGTAATAAGGTCGTGTTGCTTAAAATGACTTATGGCACAGGCTGTAATGCTTTGCCAAAATTCATCAGAAACTTTTTTATGAATGCCTTCGTCGCCCCAAACAGCAAAGGACTTTGATTTTACAGCTAAAAAAAACAAAATGCCATTCCTGTCTTTTGTTTGATGCATATTTAATTTTACAAATAATTTCTTGCATTCTTCAACGGTATCACCGTCGCATGTTTCTTCAATATGCACACGCACTTCTCCGGAAGTTTTTGATTCAGCAGATTGTATTGCTTCTATCAATCGTTCCTCTTCAGTCGAAGACAATAATTTCTTTTTAAAAAGCATGATTATTTGATATTCATTTCAACCTTAGGAGCTTTTTCAGCACCGGCTTCTGATTCAAAATAAGTAGCATCTTTATAGCCCCATGCAAAAAGACTTGCCGGGATTTTTTTAATACTTGCGTTAAATTCCCTCACCACTTCATTGTATTTCATGCGCTCTACAGCAATCCTGTTTTCACAACCTTCCAGTTCCACGCGCAATTCACTAAAAGCCTGGCTCGATTTTAAGTTTGGGTAATTTTCAGATACAACTAATAATCTTGAAATAGCTGAAGATAATTCTCCCTGCACTTGCTTGAACTGACCCATTTTCTCAGGAGTCATATTACTTGGATCGATCGTTACCTGTGTTGCTTTGGCACGAGCCTCAACCACACCTATTAATGTTGATTTTTCAAAATTAGCTTCAGTTTCAACGGTCTTCACAATGTTTGGAATTAAATCTAAACGACGCTGGTATTGACTTTCAACCTGGTGCCATTGTGAAATAACATTTTCATTAAGGTCAACAAAAGAATTTCGTTTGCTGCAACCATAAGATAAAGCAAAAAATGCCAGCGCCCCAAGAGCAACTATAATAATAGTACGTTTCATAATTTTTAGTTTATTGTTTTTTTAATGGTAGTATGTTGCAATCCTTTACTTATTGTAATAAAAGGATTGGTTCATACGTTTAATTGTTTGTTTTAGTTAGTGTATGTTTTAATCATGCTCATTAGACAACTAATTTTATGATGATTAACCCACACGTTTTTTTAAATGATTAAATTGAATGTGAAGGTAAAAATAATTACCTTAGAAGCTATTACCTTTGATATATAAATTTACATATTTCTGCGTGATATTGCTTTTTGCAATAAACTCTGTAACGGCTCAGGTCTTATATAAATTACAGGTAATCAATACCGATAGTCAGAAAATATTTAAAAAAATTACCTACAAAAAACAGTTAAGCAGTAAAGAATTTATCTTTAGTGAAACCAATAAAATTTATGTTTCATTGGTTAACGAAGGTTATATTTCTGCCGCTATTGATAGCATCACCAACGATTCTTTGACTTACAAGGCCTATATAACGGCAGGACAAAAATACAAATGGGTGAATTTAAGATATGGAAAAAAGGATCAGGGTGTTATCAGTAAGTTGGGATACAACGAGCGGTTTTTTTCTAACCGGCCTTTTAAGTTTCATGAACTTTCACGTTTCATGGAAAAAATTATTGTGTATTATGAAAATAATGGATACCCATTTGTATCCGCAAAAATAGACAGCCTTGAATTTGAAGGGCCCGAATTGAGAGCCAAATTAAATATTGAAAAAAATGTTTATGTAAAGTTGGATAGTTTAATTACGGAAGGCTCAGGAAAAGTAAGCCACAAATTTTTAATGCGGTATTTAGGTATAAGAAACGGCATGCCATATAATGCTGAGGTTTTCAGCGGTATTTCAAAAAAAATGAGACAACTGCCATTTGTAACAGAAAAAAAACCACCGGTAATTCAGTTAACCGACAAACAAAATAAACTGTTTTTGTTTTTAGAAAAAAAGAACGCCTCTCAGTTTGATGGAATAGTGGGGATTCTTCCAGGCGATAATGGAAAAACCATTTTCACCGGCGACCTTAAAATAAAATTGGTGAATTCGATTTTAAAAAGCGGCGAAACTTTTGATATCAACTGGAGGCGTTTGCAAACTCAAACACAGGATCTTAAGGCGGTTGTCATATATCCTTATATAGGCGGCTTACCGGTTGGAGTTGATTACAATATTAAAATTTACAAAAAAGACAGTACGTTTCTTGACGTTAACAATGCCTTAGGGTTGAACTATTATTATAGCGGATTAAATCACATAAAAGTATTTTATAAACAACGGAATGCAAGTTTATTATCCACATCAGGTTTAGAAAACATTACCGTTTTACCTGAATATGCTGACGTGATTACAAAAGCCTATGGCGTAGGTTTTTTTATAGAAAAGCTTGATTACCGATTCAATCCACGAAAAGGCATCAGTGTAAATTTTCAGGGATCTGTTGGAAACAGGCAGATAAAGAAAAATCCAAAACTTAATGATGTGGTGTATTCAACCATTCCTTTAAAAACTTCGCAATATCAAACAGAAGGCTCTATAATAGGTTATGTGAATGTGGTAAAAAATCATGTGATTAAACTATCTGCACAGTATGGCAGTTTGTTTGGAAATACAATTTATAAAAATGAATTATTTAGGATCGGTGGTTTACGCACCCTTCGAGGTTTTGATGAAGAAAGTATTTATGCATCCACCTATGTGATACCAACTTTAGAATACCGTTTCCTCTTCGAACAAAATTCCAACATATTTTTGTTTGCTGAAGGTGCATGGTATGAAAACCATAGTGTGAGTAGTAAATATGATGACATGCCAATCAGCATAGGAGCAGGGATAAACTTTGAAACCAAGGCTGGTATTTTTAATTTAAGTTATGCTATTGGCAAACAACATGGCAATAGCTTTGATCTGAGGATCGGCAAAATACATGCAGGCTTAACGGCCTTATTTTAATCTAAAAAAGATATGTTTTATGTCTTTTTTTGGTTACACTTGTGTTACGTAAATTATTTGTGAAGACCAACCATTATCTCATACTGGCTTTTTTGTTGAATATTCTTTTCGGGTATTCTCAAAAAATGAACCTTCAGAAATTTTCTGTGAAAGATGGTTTGGGCCAATCAACCGTAAAACAAATTGAGCAGGATGATTATGGTAATTTATGGCTAGCTACCAGTTACGGTTTATCTAAATTTAACGGGAAAACTTTTGAAAATCTGACCACTACAAATGGCTTGCCATCTAATGAAATTTCCGGGTTGTTATTTTCAAATGACGTTTTATTCATTGGCACCAAAAAAGGTTTTTGTTCTTATACAGGAAACAAAATAGACACCAGGATTTTATATAAAAGAATTACAGGCAATGTAAAAAAGATTCTGGAGAAAGACCGTGTTTTGCATATCATAACCTCCCGGGGATATTATATGTTGGATATCTCAAAGCCGGTTTATGTGATTGATTCTGTCGCTATACCAAATATCACTTCTCAAAATCCGTCTGACGCTGAGTTTGATGAGGATGGAAATTTATGGATTTCTACTCTTAAAAAAGGATTGTTCTTTATTGAAAAAACAATTTCTACCAAGATCCCCAAATTTGTATTGATTCAAAATTCAGTGGCATCTGCTACTATTAAAAATAAACTGGTTAGAATAGCCAATTTTAATTCTACTAATTTATTTAAAGGAGAAGCTATTTACTCCATTGAATTTGATAAAAAAAATAATTTACTGGTGAGTGACTGGAACAATGGTTTGGCTGAAATTAAATTTGATTTTATAAACCATAGTGGCTTCTCTGCTAATTACATTAAATTGGACTCCATCACACCTGAAATAAAAAGTATTGAACGATACGTTAATATACAAAAGGATGAAGAAGGAAATATTTATTTAGCAACAGATGGTTTTGGTTTTTTTAAAATCCCTATTGATAAGAATACAAATGAGAATGATTATTCAAAAAACAGTATTTTATGGTTAAGCAATGGTCAGGGTTTTTTTGGTAATAATCCACTATGTTTTAAACAGGATAAATATGATAACCTTTGGGTTGGCACTTTAAATGATGGATTAGTAGTTGTGAACAACAAAAGTTCTTTAAGTTATAATCAGCAATCGGGCCTTGAAGAAGAGAAGGTTGTAAGTTTATATAAATCTTCTGATAGTTCAATATGGTCGGGAACTTACGGTGGGGGTGCTTTTAAATTCAAAAACAAGAAGTTCACCCGTTGCTTTTGGGATCAGGGAATCAGCGAATCTATTATAAAAAGTATTGTTGAAGATAACTACGGAAATATTTTATTAGGTACAGTGGGTGGCGGAATCAGTATTATTTCGAAGGAAAACATTCAGAAACAATTACAAGTTACTAAAACCATTTCTGAAACTAATAATCTATCATCAAACTATGTCGGCTATTTGTATAAATCTTCAAATGGCGCTATCTGGATTGGTTTCCAGGGCAGCTCTAAAATTGATAGGCTCATCCTGAACAAAGATCTGACCTTTTCCATTACTTCCTTCCCAATTACTAATTTAATAAACTTTAATGTAACCTGTTTAGTAGAAGATGATCAGGAGAATATTTGGATTACCTCTAATGAAGGGGTTTGGAAGTTAAATACTAAATCCGGATATGTAAACAATGAATATTCTATTTTTAAAAATATTCAAACGATTGCTAAAGACTGGAATGGAAATATGTGGTTAGGAAGTTCTGACGTTGGCGCCATCATTTTAAAAAACAAATTACCAGCGCGTTACTTTGAAAATGGCCAACCCAATGCATTCGAAAAAATAACCACAAAAGATGGCATTAGTAGTAATTGTATAAACTCTGTTTTGTTTAATAAAGAAGTGGTTTGGTTTATTTCAAATAACGGAATTAACGAACTCAAAATCGACTTGTACTTAAACAGGATTAAGGAAGTTAAATCATTTAATAAAGGTCAGGGATTCGCTTCTTATGATAATAAGCCTAATACTGCTGTTTTTGATGACGATAAATATATATGGATAGGTTCTATTGAAGGGTTAACTCAGTATAAGAATATAAGCGATATTGAAGCAACAGCGAGTAATCGTGAAACTTCCGTATTCATTAATTCTATCTTGATTGAAAACAAATTAATGGACTGGAGCGATTCTTCACTTTTTATTTCTGGAGATTATTCTGGGATAAATTTTGAAGGATATTACAACTGGTATAAAATGCCAAAAGACCTACAATTGGATTATATTCATAATAGCATCCAGTTTATTTTAAATACAGATAACATTGCTGAGCAAAAGCAAATGAATTACAGTTATAAATTAATTGGCTATGATAAAGATTGGATCCAGTTGTTTAGTGCCAATGAAATTACCTATCGCAACCTGCCATCCGGTGATTACAGCCTGGTTATTAAAGCATCTTTAAGCAATGATTTTTCAAACGCAAAAGAATTTACGTATCATTTTAATGTAACGCCCCCGTTTTGGAAAACCAAGGTTTTTTATATTGCAATAACCCTGGGTTTCTTAGCGGTCTTTTATTTCTTTGTTGTTAACCGTGAAAAACGTTTAAAGCGTGAAAAACTAAAACTGGAACTTCAGGTAAAAGCCAGAACGTCGGAGATTGAAAATAAAAAGAAAGAAATAGAACTTCAAAATACGTTGATCCAGGGTATTAATAAAGACCTGACAGATAGTATTAAATATGCACACAGAATTCAGCAAACCATCCTTCCTGATCCTAAAACATTATCGACGTATTTCAAAGAGTATTTTATATTTTATAAACCCCGGAATATTGTCAGTGGAGATTATTACTGGATAAAAGAATTAGAAAATGTAATTTATGTTGCCGTGGTAGATTGTACAGGTCATGGTGTTCCTGGTGCGTTTATGTCACTTATTTCAAGTAGCATTTTAAATGAGTCTATTAAAGACGATGTTTCTCAAAATAGCCCTACAAAAATGCTGGAACATTTAAGGCATGAAATAAATGTGAGGTTGAGGCAGAATTCCTTTGATCAGATCAATGACGGCTTAGACATTTCTCTTATTTGTTTTGATAAAGAAAAAGGCACCTTGGAGTATGTGAATGCGAATAGACCGTTATATATAATTTCAAATAATGAATTGATTACACTGGTTTCTGAAAACGTTAACATTGGTGGATATGCCGATTTTGATAGTGTGATTCCGTCAAAAATTATTTCAATTAAAAAAGACGACCAGTTGTTTTTGTTCACTGACGGAATAACAGATCAGTTTGGCGGAGAAAGAAATAAAAAATATAATCCTGCGCGTTTGCGACAGTTTTTATTAATGAATGATCACTTGCCGTTTGCTCAACTTGAAAAAAAATTGGTTGACGAAATTACAGAATGGCAGGGTTCGTATGAGCAAACAGATGATATTTTACTGATAGGTCTAAAAATCTGATGCTGT
>JANPOX010000019.1:0-8025 GCA_031428235.1 Bacteroidia bacterium
CTGGAATTAACCGATAAAAGTTCACCTGATCTTATTGAAAGAAGATTTGACATGAGTAAATCAACTTTCAAAAAATCTATTGGCGTTTTATACCGTCAACGTAAAGTTACACTTCATGAAGATGGTGTTAGATTAGCTGAACAAAAAGAAGGGGAAGAATTAAAAGGAGTTTAATTCCTTTTTTTACAAAAACATCGAACAATCTTTTAATCCTGTAAATGAACAAGATCGTTTTTTGTAAAAACCCTTACCGGATAAATGGCGGCTAAAAAACCTATTCCCATCACCACTCCAAGAACCCAAAAGAAGTCATTGATTTTCATCTTTATGGGATAATAGGCTATCACTGACTGATCATCAAAAGTTACAAGGTGAAACTGCTGCTGAAGAATGCATACAACTGTTCCTATCAATAGGCCAATGATTGCTCCTCCAGCCGTTATTAAAAAGCCTTCCTGCATAAAAATTGTTCTGATAAGGTTTTGATCAGCACCCAAATTATATAATGTTTTAATATCTTTTTTCTTTTCAATAATCAACATGGTTAAGGCTCCAATAATATTGAAGGTTGCTATTACTAATATAAAAGCTAAAATTAAAAATGTCCAGAGTTTTTCTGTTTCAAGTGTTTTGAAAAGAACATCATTTACCTGATATCGGTTTTTAACACTATATCCCAAACCTATTTTTTTTTGTAATTGTTCCTGGATGCTTTTTAGATCAGCTTGGTTCTTAATACTTATTTCAATGATTGAAAAGGCATCCGGACAATCAAATAATTGTTGGGCTGCTTTTAAATCAATTAATACATATTTGTAATCAAAATCATCGTTCAAGGAAAAAATACCTGCCGGACTAATAGTTATTTTATTAAAAGCATCTTCCGGATTAATACTTTCTACTTTTCCCCGAACCGGAGCATAAATGGATATTGGAGAGATAAAATCATTGACATTAATTCCCAATCGGTTAGCGATTCCTCTTCCAAAAACACCGTAATATTGATCGTTATATTCAAAGCGGTACTTGCCTTCCACAACAACCGTATCAAAATGAGTGAGGTTTTTAAATTCAGAGTCTACACCTTTTATAGTGACGATCGCCTGCTTGTCATCAATCTTCATTAAAGCATTTTCTTCAATGGAGTAAGATATTTTATTGATCCCAGCAATAGAATTTATTTTTCCAGTGAGCTCTTTTTTTTCTGTCATGTATTTTGAGTTAACAGAAGTAATTTTTAGATCCGGTTCAATTGCATGATAAAGATCTGCCACTACTGAAGTTAAGCCATTCATTGCCGACAGAATAATAATAAGCGCCGCTGTTGTTATTGCAATAGCGACAATACTGATCCATGAAATAACATTAATGGCATTATTTGATTTTTTTGAAATTAAATAACGCTTGGCTATGAAAAAAGAAAGATTCAAATTAGAGGTAGACTAGTGTGGTAAATTTAAAAACTTTTGTGTACTAATAAAATTTATAATGCATGATTTACAATATATCATATGATAATTTTAAGGCGGTTAATTATCTATACATTTTTTATATAAATTTGATAAACTTTAAAAATTTAAAATATGAAAAAAACTTTACTTTTTGTCGCTTTATTAGTAGGCGGTTTGTCACAATTAAATGCACAGTGTGTAATTGGAGCAGCTTGTACCCCAAGTGCCCAAGGATATTGCACAGTGCCAGTCGAAAATACCAATTTGCCTAACGGTACGGTAAATGCAGCTTATATTACAGATATTCAGTTTACATTGGGAACATCTGTGGGAGGTGTGGCAACGATTACTAATGCTACCATCCTCTCTGTTACAGGCTTGCCCTCAGGTTTTGTTTATAGTACAAATCCTGCCAGCGGCAATTTCACAGCCGGTTCTAGTGCATGCATGCGAATTTCAGGTTCTACTGCAATATCGGGAACATATTCTGTAGTTTCATCTTTCTCAGTTAACACGAGTTTTGGGCCTACTACTCAAAATCTAACCTGGTTTTTAACGATCGATGCTGCAACCGGTATTCAATCTTATAATCATGCGTCAAATGTGTTCTTTACTCCAAACCCTGCAACTTCAGAATTGGTAATTTCTGCAGATTTTCATTTCGCGAAGATTCAAATAATTGATGCTTTGGGTAAAGTAGTAATCTCTCACGATGCAAATTATGCTTCTCAAACAATCATTGATGTGCGTAATTTAAGTAAAGGTGTTTATTTTCTTCAGGCAAATGATGGTAGTAAACTAATCACCCGTAAATTCATTAAAGATTAATCAAACTAATAATAAAAAAGCCCTGTATTAATCTTTAATACAGGGCTTTTTTATTATTCAAAAATTATAATGGCTTGTTGAAAAGGGCATTTATTTTCTCTGCATAATCATAAGAATCATCCAGGAAAAAATGTAATTCAGGAACAACGCGCACTTGCTTTCCAATACTAAAACCCAGTATTTTCCGGATATGTTGTTTTTGATCATTGATGGATTTAAATAATGCATCCACATCCTGGGTTGCCATAATACTCAGGTAAATTTTTGCAGAGCTTAAATCAGAACTAACTCTTACAATAGTTACAGTAATAAAACCATTATTAAACATGGTTTTCGAATTAGCTCTAAAAATCTCCGCTAATTCTTTTTGTAATAATTTAGCAACTTTGCTTTGTCTAACGCTTTCCATGGGTTAAAGGTAGTAATTTAGATTGTTTTTTTATAGAAATATTTAACCACATAGATTCATAGAAAAATAGTTTAAGAAAAGAATATCTAAGATTAGATAGTGGAAGCGACGCTTCCATAATATGTTATTCTAAATAAACCCTTCTTATCCACTTGTCTCTAAAAACTATGTTTCTATGTGGTTAAGAAAAGATATTTAAATCCTGATGCCGATAAGTGTAACATCATCCACTTGTTCCAATTTGCCTCTCCAAGTTATAAAACGTTGTTTAATTATTTCTTCCTGTTCCTGTAAACTGTTATCCTGTATGGATAATAACAGCTCTTTTAATTGTTTGCATTTAAATTTTTTGCCTTTCGGTCCGCCAAATTGATCGGCGTAGCCATCGGTAAGTGTATAAATGACATCGTCCTTTTGCAGATCAACACTGAATTGTTTAAAGGGTTTTAAATCACTACCAAAAATCCCAACAGGTTGCTTATCACCTTTGAATTCTTCCAACGCATACGCGGTATCGTTTTTCCGGATCAGGTAAAAACTGTGGTTAGCGGCAGAATATTGCAAAGTGAGTTGTTTTTTATCGATCACACAAATAGTCATATCCATACCATCCTGCTGCTCGCCTGATAATCCTTTTTGCCTTAATGCCGTGATTACTTTTTTTCTTAACCGACTTAATATTAATGCAGGTTCAGTGAGATCATGTTCATTAATAATTTCGTTTAGTAGAGAAACACCCAGCATACTCATGAAACCACCCGGAACTCCATGCCCGGTGGAATCTCCCGTTGCAAAAATAATTTTGTCAGTTTTTTTTGTGATCCAGAAGAAGTCGCCGCTAATAATATCCTTTGGTTCAAAAAATACAAATGAGTCATTAAAATAGGTCATAAATTCATGTTTCAAAGGCATCATAGCCGTTTGTATTTTTTGAGCATAACGAATACTATCTGTAATTTCTTTATTTTTTTGATGAATGGTGCTATGCTGTGATTCAATAATGTCGGACTTTTCAAGTAATTGATAATTTTTTAAATTCAGATCGGAGTTTAAATATTGTAATTGTTTTTCAGATCGAAGTTTTAAACGGTATTGCCAAATTCCAAACACTAACAATGATGAAAGAAGTATAATTCCAAAGACAGTGAAAAGAATAATGATCCTTTGTTTTCTGCTTTCTGCATCTGTTTCTGCCAACTTTTTAGCAACAACTAACTTTTGAAGTTCCTGCTTTTTATCAAAATTAAATTCCAGTTCTTTCCTGACGATCTCTTTTGTTTTATCAATGTTATATAAACTATCTCTTAATACGATGTATTGTTTATAATGGTATAAAGCTTTGTCTGTATTATTCAGATGATCATAAGTATTACTCAATACCTGGTGCGCATCTTTTATTAAATAAGGAAGGTTGAGTTTCAGTCCTGCGTTTAGGGCATTTGTTCCGTTGTAAACCGCTTCCTTTAGTTGATGTTGATTATAATTGATCTGTGATAAAACCAGGGTAGCTGAAACCTGACCTTCTTCATCACCGATTAATTTTCGAATTGTAATACAACTATCCAGATGTTTTAAAGCCTCTGCATATCGTTTAGTATAATTATAATTTTTGGCAATATTTTCATGTACTTCAGCGATCCGGTTTTTAATGTTTAGCTGTTTACTAATTGCTAAGGCAGAAAAGTGATAAGTCAATGCTTTTTGATAATCTCCTTTCTCCTGGTAAATTTCTCCCAGGTTGGTTAAGCGCCCGGATACACATTGTAAATCATTAATTTCTCTGCAAATATCAAGGCTTTTTAACTCGGAAGTGAGTGCTTTATCAGCTTCACCGATATCCATATAGATCTTATATAGGCTTAGATATGAATTTGCCAGGCCGCGTTTATCTCCGTTCTTTTCTCTGAGAGTAATACTTTTTTGAATGTATTCTATTCCTTGCATATAGTCGCCAAGGTGAGAATAGGTGGAGCCTAAAAACGAATAACTCGCTGCTAATCCTAATTCATCCCCTATCTCATCACGAATGATAATGCTCTTTAAAAGTAACTCTTTACTTTTTAGGTAAATGCCTTTGTCACTATAAATTGAGCCTAACAGGTAATAGCATCCTGCTAATCCATTAAGATCATGAATAGCAGTTGCCCTGATACTGTTTTCATCCAGTATTTTTTCAGACTTATCAAATTCATTTAGCGCACTTAATGCTTTCGCTTTGATGTTGAATGCTTTTACAATGTAACGGTTGTCTTTATCAGTAGTTGATAATAGGGAGATGATTGAATCCGCTAAAGAAATAGACGACTCATATTTACTTTCATTATAACAGATGGTTGCTTCGTAGGATAATAGGGCAGAGTAGGTGAGACCCGATTTTGATTCGCCTGATTTTAAATGGTAAATTTCTGTTTTGGCGTCTGCATATTTCCCGGCAGTTGTCAGATCGAAGATCTTGCATAGCGCTTCATTCTTAACCTTATCAGATTTAAAGTAAAAACTAATCAGCCATTTTTTTTCACCACTAAGAGCTATCGTTTGTGAAAAACAATAGCCACTCAATAAAAACCATATGACAATTATTTTTTTCAGTTTTGATAAGTTATTTATAATAGTGATTCAACAGGAGTGCAAACGTTATTTTCGCAAACATAACATTTCAATTTATCTTTAAAGACAGATGATTTATAAATTGATTTCCCCAATAACATTCGTAAACATTCCTGCACACCTTCTATTATACTTGGATGCGGGTGAATCATGTCGGCCAGTTCTCTTATTCCCTGATTTGTATGAATTAAATACGCGACTGCCTGGATAGCAGAACTGGCATGCTCCCCAACAACGCGCATTCCTAAAATTCGCATGCCGTTATCATTGGTGACAATGATTTTAAAAAAACCTTTGGTTTGTCTCATAGCAATTGCACGGGCATTCGTACTAAAATCCAGTTTCACCACTTTATGTGGAATTCCTTTTCGGTCGCAGTCCTGGGGACTTAAGCCCACACTTGCTACTTCAGGATCTAAAAACATGATGGTGGAAATATTTTCATAATCCAATGGCTTAATGGTTGGCCCAAACATGCGAACTACGGCATGTCTTGCTTCTCTTTCGCCAACATTAACCAAGGCCATAGCTGTTGTAACATCACCAGCAACAAAAATATTTGAAACATTAGTTTGTGTATCGTCATTAGCTATGCTACCTCTTTCATTTAATCTGACTCCAACATTCTCTAAACCTAAATGTTCAACATTAGCTACGCGTCCCACAGATATCAATGCTTTATCTACTGTAATAATTTCTGTTCTGCCATCTTTATATTCCAGTTCGTATTCTACCTTTCCATTAATAATTTCCATCCTTTTCAATGAAGAACCATGATGGACTGTTGCCCCATTTTTTTCAAGACTTTCACTAATCAATTCTGAAATATCAAGATCTTCAAAAGGTAAAATACGTTCCGCTTTATCAATCAGATATACTTTTGTTTTTCCTAAGTTTGAAAATATCGTGGCAAACTCACAACCAATTACACCGGCACCTAATACAACTAAACTTTCAGGCAATTCAGTTAAATTTTTTACACCATCACTGGTCATAATGATTTGTTCATCAATAGCAATATGTGGTAAGTACCTCGGTCTGCTGCCCGTCGCAATCAAAATATTATCGCCACTGACAATTTTTGAACTGCCATCTTCCTTTTTTATTTCTATGGTATTTCTATCAATAAATGTTGCGCAGCCTTTTTCATAACATAATGAATCAGGTAGTTGTTTTTGCAACAAATTCAAGTGCACGGTCATTTGTGTTTTACGTTCAAATACTGCTTCTTTTATGGTGTTTTCCATATCATGAAAATCAGCCTGGTAATTCGGAATCATTTCCCTGATAGATGAAACTTTACGGCAATATTCCCACATGGTTTTAGAAGTCAATACGCCATCATAAACCCCGGCACCGCCAAGACGTTTTTTTTCAATCAATAAAACTTTTTTCTTAAAGTCAAGCGCACGCATGACTCCTGCATATCCACTCGGTCCGCCGCCAATGACAATTAAATCGTAATGTTCCATAAATTTAAAAAGCTCTGTTGATACCGATCATCCAACGAAATTGAAAATAATCTTTTTCTGCAAATGGCAAACGATTAATGAACAAAGGCATATCAAAACGGATGGTTAATGGTTTTAATCCATATAACGGACCCCATTTTTGAATGCTCACTGCAACTCCCACGCCAGCATCAGCAATCAGGTCTGACATCACAGTTGCTTTCGTAGGTGCATTCGTATTAATTGTTCCGGCATCACCAAAGAGATAAGGATTGATTTTAATAGTGTTGTTGAATTTTTTGATATTCATAAAACTAAATACTTCACCAAACTCAATTTCAGCACTGGCAGATGCACCTGTTGTTCCTTTGTAATTATTTACGATAACACCGTTAGCATCTGTTGCTACTAATACATACCCGGAATAACCTCTCAAATTTAATCCCCCTCCTGATGTAAAATGATTGGTCATTGCGCCATATTCACCCCACTGTGGGGGAATAAAGCCCATAGAACGTGTATATTTATTTTCCATCAATTCCTCAGGATTTGCACCGGCTGCAAATAACATCGATTCATCTGCTAACTTAGTTCCAAAGCCTAATTGGGCAAATACGCGGGTATTGATGTTGATCTTACCAAGATCATTTTTGTTAATAGCAGTGTATTGCATGTTTGAATAATCATAATCCCTTGTTAAAGCACTGGCTCGCATGTTGAGGTTCATGCTTCCTATACCCTTGTTATAGTTATAATTATGATCTATACCAACATTTAAATAGCTGTTCATTTTTTGAATTTGCCATTCGTTCCGATTGATGAGATATACCAGATCATTTGGCATGTCTCTCACCATTGCTTTATATTGAATGTAAATTCTGTTCTTATCATTATTACTTTTTTTCTCAAAACCAATCAATCCACTTTCCAAACCATCCAATGATTTTAAGGTCATATACACATTTGATTTTTTTATGAACCTGGCTGTTGATGTTCTGTAATTTAATAAAAAGGAAATGATGTTGTAGCTATTAATTTTGTCAGTACTATCCAAATAAGCTTGCCCGAATCCGGAACTAAACCAGGTTGTCACATCAAACACGTGTTTCGTATTCATGTACCCGCCGTTTAAATGTGCGCCAATTTTTACACCGTCATAACCGTTATACCATAAACTCGGGCGCGCTTTTATTTCATAATGCTTCCAGTCAAGCGGGTTGTAAATTTTGGAATCGAATGTGACATTCACACGATGGTGTTTCACATTGTTCATCATATC
>JANPOX010000020.1:0-3227 GCA_031428235.1 Bacteroidia bacterium
GTATCTTTACGGTTCTTTAAAAAACAGTATTTATGATCAAACCAATTAAATTAATTGAGGTTAAAAGTGAGATAGGAGCGGGAACGCGTGGAGCGAGTATGGGGGTTGATGCTATTAAGATTGCTGCTTTAGATTTTGGAAGTAACTTTTTCAAAAAATTCAAAGCTGTAGAAGTTCAGAATGAAAATCATTTATTGTTAGAGCCTGTTGTTAACGATTATGCAAAACGGATTAAAGGTATTTATACCTTAAATGATCGTTTGGCTAATGAAATTAAAAAGACATTATTAAAAGAAGAAGTTCCTATCGTTCTTGCCGGAGATCATAGTTCTGCATTGGGCACCATTAGTGGTATAAAAATGGCTTATCCGACTAAGCGTGTTGGTGTTATCTGGATTGATGCACATGCTGATTTGCACACTCCTTATACAACGCCAAGTGGCAATATGCATGGAATGCCCATTGCTTGCGTGTTGGCAGAAGATAATAAGGAAAGAGCACAGAATAAACCGGATGATGAAACCATTGAATATTGGGAGAAATTAAAAAACATGGGCGGCATCTCTCCAAAAATTCATTACAATGATTTGGTATATATTGCTTTGCGTGATTTTGAACCACAGGAAGAGTTTTTAATTAAAAAGAATAAAGTTCGCGTTTTTAATCTGCAGGAGATTCGCAAAAAAGCAGTTGAACGTGTGGCTATCGAATCCTTAAATTACCTGGATCATTGTGATATTATTTATGTAAGTTTTGATGTGGATAGTATGGATAGCCGTATTTCCAGCGGGACAGGAACACCAGTACCAAATGGTATTACAGAAAAAGAGGCTGGAAACCTAATCTATTATATCATGCGTTCCAAAAAAATTGTTTGTTTTGAAATGGTGGAAATTAATCCGACACTTGACAAGGAAAATTTAATGGCTGAGAATGCTTTTGAAATTTTGCAAAAAGCAACCAACCAATTGAACAACGATTTTTAAAAAGACTTTATTATATAGGCTTGCCACCCTTAGCGGAGTCGAAGGGCGTTACGACAAGGCTTCGACTCCGCTCAGCCCGACAAAAAATGAACTCACTCAAAACTATAAACGCCTATTTTATAAAGTATAAATGGCGCTTATTATTAGGAGCTTTATTTGTTGTACTCTCTACTTTATTTTCTATTTATCAAGGTGTTGTTGTTAGAAATGCAACAAACGAAATTGTACAGCTCATTGCCAATCACACGCAAGTTGATTCAATGAAGTTTATTGTTTTTGGTTTAACATTATTGGGACTCGCTTTATCCAGTGGTTTCTTTTTGTTTTTGATGCGCCAGACAATTATTGTGATGAGTAGGCACATTGAGTTTGATCAAAAAAACGAACTATATGCTCATTACCAGACACTGGACGCATCTTTTTATAAAAACAACAGCACAGGTGATTTGATGAACCGTATTAGTGAAGATGTAGGAAAAGTGAGGATGTACACTGGCCCGGCCATTATGTATCTTATCAATACATTTGCAACAGTAGTAATCGTTTTGGTTTTTATGTTAAAAATTAACTGGCAGTTATCGTTACTTGTTTTTGCTCCATTACCATTTTTATCTTTTGTTATTTATAAAGTATCCGACCTGATCAATAAAAGGAGCACTGTGGTTCAGCAGGAATTATCAAAGCTCACTTCTCATGCGCAGGAAACTTTTTCTGCTATCAGGGTCATTAAAGCATATGCGCGTGAGAAGCATTATATAAATGATCTGGATTCATTAAATGCTAACTTTAAAAAACAACATTTGAGATTGGCGCTTGTTGAGGCATTTTTTCATCCGGTTATGGTGCTAATGATTGGGATCAGCGTTATTGCAACGGTTTGGTATGGAGGCCGTCTGGTAATTAATCACACTATTGAGCCCGGAAGTATTACGGAGTTTATTTTATATGTTTACAAGCTTACCTGGCCATTTGCTTCCTTAGGATGGGTAACTTCTTTAGTTCAAAGAGCTTCTGCTTCACAGACACGCATTAATGAATTCTTAAAAACCAAATCAACCATTATAAATACGCCTGAGGTAAACCAAAAAATAGAAGGTGAAATAGAATTTAAAAATGTTGGTTTTGTATACGCTGACAGTAAAATTGAAGCTCTAAAAAATCTGAACCTTAAAATCAGGAAAGGTAAAACTCTTGGCATTAAAGGACAAATCGGTGCCGGAAAATCAACCTTCGCTAATTTGGTAACCCGGTTGTATGATGTTACTTCTGGTGAAATTTATGTGGATGGTCAACCCATTCAAAAGTATGACCTCTTTGAACTGAGAAAAAGTATTGGTTATGTACCTCAGGAAGTGTTTTTATTTTCTGATACCATCCGGAATAATATTGCTTTTTCAACCGGAGGAAATTATACTGAAGAAGAAATTATACAAGCTGCAAAAGATGCAGGTGTTTATGATAATATTATGGCTTTCCAGGAAGGCTTTGATACAGTAGTAGGAGAGCGGGGAATTACTTTATCAGGAGGACAAAAACAACGCATTTCAATTGCCAGAGCAATTATTTCAAAACCACAGATTCTGATTTTTGATGATTGCTTATCTGCTGTGGATGTAGAAACAGAGGAGCTGATCTTAAATAACTTAAAAATGATCATGAAAAATAAAACATCCATCATCATTAGTCACAGGGATTCCGCGTTACGTTATGCTGATGAGGTTGTGGAGTTGAGTTAGGATCTTTGTCACCCTGAGCGGAGTCGAAGGGTCTTCTAATTCATTATTAAAAATATTTTGTGTCTTCGACTCCGCTCAGACTGACAAAATATTTTTAATAGTTTACCCCTTCAATTTAATCAAAGCAAATACAGAATAATTTAGCATATCCATGTAATTGGCATCCACACCTTCACTAACAATGGTTTGGCCTTTATTATCTTCAATTTGTTTTACCCTGAAAATTTTCATTAAAATAAGATCTGTTAATGAACTGATGCGCATGTCTCGCCAAGCCTCTCCATAATCATGGTTTTTATCTTCCATAAGTTGTTTGGTTTGTGCGACATATTTATTATAAAGCTGTTCAACTTCTTCATAGGGCAATTCTACACGCGCATCATCTGCTAACTCCAATTGAATCAAAGAAATTACACAGTAATTAATGATACCAATGTATTCCCCTGTTATATCATCTAAAACTTTTTGTGTTCCTTTTTCCTCTATGCTTTTGATGCGTTGCGCC
>JANPOX010000021.1:0-12919 GCA_031428235.1 Bacteroidia bacterium
CCAGGGCAATTGCCGGCATTGAAATTACTGCCTGCAAATGTTGTAAATGCCTGATTGGGAATGAAATTTGTTCCAGGAGGTGGTGCTGCTGCTATGCCAGCTGGAGCAACAATATCTAATTGAGGACCAAAATTACTGTAATCTGCAAGGGATTCTGTAGGTGTGGCACCAGTATTTATTGCTGTATATTTGGTAGCCCCAACAGTAACCACCTTTTTGTAAATTCCAAGGCGCGTGCCTTTAATCAAGTCGACACCTTCTATTTTACCGGATGAAGCATTGAATTCCCCGTTTCCTGCGCTTGCAACAAATAATGTTCCTAGACCGTTTCTGCCTAAATTGGTGATATTATCGATTGCATCCCATACCTTCCTAATAGATTTATCAGCCTCAGTTTGATTTGAGTTATTATATGCAGATTCATCAATATATTCAAGACTATAATTTACTATAGAAGCACCTTCCGCCAAGGTTGCACCCAAGCTTGATTTCAACGCGCTTGCCCAGTTTATAACATCAGCTAAATTTGAATCTAAAGTTGAATTTGTAAGAATAGGTCTTATAATACCAATTAGCCTAGTGTTCGGAGCAACGCCAACAGTCCCCTGTCCATTTACCGATCCCGATATGATAGTTGCGACGGAACCTCCATGGTTTCCTGTCACATTATTATTATTAAATTCCTTTGTGATTGCGTTATAGAATCCAACTACCTTAATTGTATTTAGATTTGGGACATTACCTTTTAGATCAGGGTGAACCGCAAAAACAGTATTATTATTTTCAATAGATTGAATGCCAGTATCAATTACTGCAATTATAATGTTGGGGTCTCCAAATACAAGATTAGAATTAATGTTATTTAATTCGTTCCATGCACCTTGAACATTCATTAACCCAAGATTCCATTGTAAAGGATATAAAAAGTCTGTTATAGTTGGTAAAGGCATATTATTAATAGTTTGTTGTGATGAGTTCCATTTGATAGCTTAAATTCCTACTATGAAAATTGTATAGTTTCCAAACATCTGCTATTGAAGATGTTCTATTCAAAAAATATTGCTTTTTGTCCTCTTCTTTTTTTGTAAATCCAATTCCTTCAAGTAAGATTGACGATTCTATTATGTTAGAGAAAAAATTTACATTTAAATTATTATTTGTTTCGCGCAGCGAGTTATATCCCAGTAATATACCAGAGAATTTACCCCAGGTGAATTTTCTTATTTCACCCAACTCAACACAGTTTGAATCATTAAAATTTCCTGTGTTTTTTTTGAGAATCACATAATAATCATTTCTGTATGTAGGATCCTCAATAAGTGTATTAAAAAATACTGAATCAGGTTTATTTTTAAGATTTTTAAAATCATCTCTAATATCTTTGTTAGGGTATCTGCAATATTGGTTAGAGAGATTAGTCAAGTTAAATGTTTTGCAAATGACTTTTATAGAACTGTCAATCTGTGTTGTTGTGTAATCGTTTTTTGTTTGTCTTGTGAAAATTCTCACAACAATTTTATTCTTTGAAGGTTTATAAGGATATATATCTTTTCCACTCACTATTGGGAACTCGTTCTTTGTGAACAAGTAAAAGGCTACTCTTATAGCAGTATCCGAAGGGTTTATAATAAAATCGCCATGGCCATTTCCTAAGTAAATTCTTTCCTGACTTATATAACCACTCTTCTTTACTGATATATGAATATTGTCCCCCGTAATTGTGAAAAAATATGATTTTCGGCTTTCATCATATTTTACTGCAATATCCTTTTGGGATTCAAAATCTTTTACGGTGATCGTTGCGTCTGTAATATTGAGTTTCTTTAGTTTATACTTTTTTTCTAATAAATGGAAATTGGTTTTATTTGGAAATATCGCTGTATCACTTAAATAAATTGGCTTAAACACATTTATATATACTTTAAATAGTTTATCTGCTTTACTTGAAAAAGCAAATAAACAAAGCAAAATGGCTAACAACTTATTTATAATTGAAATCATAAAATCTTTACTATATATAGACGTGTTTGAAGATGTATTCCATAATTAAATTAATGATTTTAGCATCTCTTTTAGTTCCGGTTGTGGGTGCATATCACTTTTATCTTCACGGTAGGAAACATGAGTGAAAATGCCATTTTTACCTGAAAGTGCGTTCGTTGATAAGTCCCAAATATCTTCATTGTAAACTTTTGATATTCCATACTTATCTGCCAGGTAAACTACTAGCTGGCGAAGAGCTTCAATTTGAACTGAAGTATATTTGTGAAAGTATCGGTAACCTTTCCATTTTTTTCCATAATCGATTACTTGGACTGTAGGCACTTCACGATTAAAAGCTGAGTAGAATTTTCCATCTTTTGTTGTCAGTCCTCCCCAATTGCAAACTTCAATCCCAATGGATGCTTTGTTTAACGCAGTATTATTGGGCCGTTTCAAACCTAAATGGTGCGCCCAAAACTGGCTATTGAAACCCTGCGTAATTGTTCCGTCGGCACTAATAACAAACGCGGTTGCAACACGCTCCGGATTGGATGCCCAGCCTTCAAATACCCTAGTAGAATCTGGACCACTAACAGTGTGATGAATAACAATCTGTTTCTTAGTTTGAGCTTCATTATAAAATTGTGACTCAGGAAATTTAACCTGAACAATTTTTTTGACATCTAATTTTGTAACTTCAGGCATGGGAGTATTTTTTAAACGGATTAATATTTTTTTTGTTATGAATGAATAGACCAATGATTATACTATCCCCAATAAATGTTTGTTTCTTTGTAATATTTAATGTGAATAATATAACATTGCTATCAAATCTAGTTATACAGAAGTAGAATACCTATACGTAGTAATACGTGATTTTTGAATTGATTAAATAGGTACTTCTACGTAGTTTTTAGTATAAACTATTTAAAAAAACGAACTCGTAGGCTGACAGTAAATTTAGTAGAATAAAAAAAGCGACAACCAAGAAGGTTGCCACTTTTTATTTTTGTGAAGGAACTTATATTGCGAAATTCTTATTTCACAATTAGCTTTTCAGCAGTAAATTCCTTGTCCGCAACTATTTTTACAAAATAGATGCCCTTTGATTTATTTGTCAAATCAATATTTAAAGAGGATAGATTATTAAAGGTAGTTTCGTAAACCACTTCTCCTATCAAATTTGTTACTGTTGCTTTTGCGTTACTAAGATCCTCTTTGACATTTTTCACATCAATTGTAAAAATACCAGATGTAGGATTAGGAAACACTTTCATTCCTGAAAGTGGCTTGGATAGTTCATTTATACCAACACCGCCTGCCATAAATTTGTAAACTGCTCCGTTAGCCGGAATACCTGTGAAAACGTTGTTATTAGTTGACAATACGGGATTAGCAGGTGTATTCATTAAAAAATCATCTTCTACTACGTTTCCGTTTGGCAAATAGGTATGTCCAATTCCAATACTAATAGGAGTTGAACTGGCATTAGTGAATGTAGTTGACCCATAATGAACCTCTACTACGTTAGTTGTTTGATACATCCAAATTTGAACATTAATTATATCACCAGCAGTATTTACATGCCCTGCATTTTTCCATTCAACTTTTAATATCTTGTTAGGAGATGTCCCTGTTACAACATAAGAAATCGGTGAAAGGGAAGAAGTTGTACCTTTATCCTTCATTCCATCCGGCGAAAAGAGGTTGAATCCATTGATGTAATGTAATTGCTGAGAACTATTATCATAAAAAGCAACTGCCCCGCCAGAAATCCGCATACTATATGCAGCATCACCAAATAATTGAAAACCTGGTAATAAACTGGTAATGTTTAATGTGTAGTAAGGTGTGGGTGATGCGCCACTGAAATTCCAGACCGCCGCATTGTTTATTGAGGTAGCACCTGTTAAGTTCGCATACGTTGATGTGTATTGCGAAAATGCATAATATGGTGAAGTTTGTGCAACACTAAATTTGCTGCAAATAATAATTAAACATGTTACTAAAAGTAGTTTTGTTTTCATAAGTTTAGGTATAAATAAATTAAAGATTGAATAAAGATAAATAATTGCAGGGCAATTTACCATACGTATAACTACGTGGTTTTATAAATGAGTTAAGTATAATTTCTAGTATGATTAACTCTCTACAAAGTATTGCTTCATAAAACTCTTTCCAGTATTTGTAAGTGTGTAAAAACTTTTCTGAATTGCATTTGAAGGTTCACGATCGACCTGAATCAGTTGCTTTTTAATTAAATTCAGAACTATACTTTCAACTGTCCGAAAGGACAAATCAATATGCTCAGAGATAAACTTAATTGGTAATGATTTATCTTTCGAAAAAATCTGATCTAATACTAAGTACTCACTATAGTTAATCGGATCTTTCTTTTTCTTTTCTATTTGAGTCAACCTTTCTATTAACTTTTTATTTGTCGGTTCAATTTCACAATTTGATAATTTATTATTCTTCAAACATGTGATGCATTTCATGTGGTTTCTTTTAAAATGCTCAATCTCCTTATATTCAAATTCGTGCCCTTCCGGGCATTTTATTGTTTGTGTATTGTTAAAAAAGTCAACGACGAGAGTATCAATGCTAGAATGTTTTAGCAATTGATCTACAGAAAGCTTTGGTGGATAAAATGACAGATCATGACACATACATAACCCGAAGTCAAGGCAATAAACATTAAAAGAATGCAAATGATTTGACTTCACTCTATTATATATCGATAGGTATCCATTTAGATTCAAATTTTCTAAAAGGTAACTTAACTCATCGCTAATAACAAAATAGCTTCCATTTTTATTGTTAGACTTATTTATATTAGTTGCATTTTTAATAATTTCAAGTAGGAGTAGGTGCTGGTTCTCAATTGAGATTTTATCATTGAATGGTCTTTTGATAAATAAATTTGTTTTAAAATATTTTTCTGTTACCTCTTTGTAATACCTTATAGATGCATTTCTAATTGCCTCGGTAGTAATTGGAGTATCTAGTATTAGACACGATTCATAGCAGTAGGAAAGAATATATCCTATTTTCCTTGTGATATTTTGAGAAACTTCAAATAACAAATTGTTAAGTTCAATCTCGTCACAATCGAAAAATATTTTCCAGTCAGTATCTTCAAAATAATAATTGAACCTGTTATTCAAAAGTCTTTTAGTATAATCTATAGCAAGATTTTCTTTCTGTGTTACTGAAGTTGCGGTTCCGCTGTATGAGTTAAAGGAATCAAAGAAATCAAGATTAATTTGGTCATATTTACCAGGCTCCAGTTCCCCTTCGTAAAATCGATGTGGGTAAGTTGCTATCTTAAATTTTATGAAGTTATCACTTAAATTGTTCAAAGGGGCAACGAACCAATCCATAAAAAATTCCTGCCCTTCAATTTCAATTTCTGAATAGTCATCTAAATAAATGTAAATGTATTTTAAATCTAGGGAATTTCTTATTTCAATCAGATGGTTAATAAGAGTCGTTCTTATGTCTAGGTATGTTCTTATTGTATTTTGGAACTCTTTTTTAATTGTGGAACCACTCGATTCATCCGTCGTAGCAGTCAATCCAGGTGTTTTACTCAGATTGATCCCAAGTGACGCTTTATCCGTTGTCGAATCTTCACGCACTTCCTTAACATAATTTAGAAGCGTAACATCAATATGTTTAAAAACAGTGTTAATGTTTGCCGAAATTGAGTCTAGTCTGTTTATTACTTTTTCGAATTTTGCGGAGTCGTTTTTGAAAAGCTTATCAAAAAGTTTAGGTGAAGAAATTTTGTCTTCAATTTTATTTTTTGTTTCCTGAATTATAATTTTTATGAACTCAATGTAAGTTAAATACTTTCTGATCTCACCATCTGAAATGGCTTTACTGTCATTTTGGTATTCTGCCGGAAGTGTAGTATTATCAACCAAAGATTTTACATCGATATAGATGCAAAGTGTATCTTTTTTCTTAATAACTTCGTTTATTGATTTTTGAAATATAGTAGACTTTCCAGTTCCTTTTCTTCCATTAACGATTGTGGTATTTGGTAAGTTGATTTTATCAATTACACCGTTATTTGGCAACAAATCAGAATAGAGGATATCAATAAGGGATTCACCGCTACTAGTATCCTCTAAATTGGCCTTCCTTACGAGCTTCAAAGATTCAACAAAACTTTGAAATTGATGTAGTTGACGGGTATCGTACTTAGTCATTACTGCTGTTTTCATTTTGTGGGGGGAGGAGGTGTTAGTGTAAATTTGAAGTCATTTAGTGTTGCCCATATTTGATCTCTCATTTTTGATGATACCTTAAAGAACATTAAGGGTTTGTAATAATTCCAAAGTATGCTTTGCTTTCAGTTTATTTACTTGATCGTGATTTTTATCCACCTGATAAGTAGATGTCCATACTTGTTGATACGAATTTTCTGATGCGAAAGAATCAATATCCGATACTGTACTCCCTCTAGTTCGAGAGGCACAAATGATTACATCAGGTTTAAATATTTGAATTTCATTTAACCGATTTCTTAAGCCACTCGAAGGATCGCCTTTACTTTCTACAGCAATAATTTTTCCATTTATTTCAATTATTAATCGAAAGTCGGAAATTGGATTAAATGGTGATGTTTCCGAAAAAATTATTGTATGATTTGGAAAGCCTGCTACAATTGACCGGGCAAACTCTTTAATAGTTGAGGATTTTCCTTTTCCTGCCGAATGAGATATTGTTAGTATTGTTTTCATTTTTCTATTTTTTTTTAATTTGCTTAGCGGCTAGTTTTAGATCGGCATTAATTCCAAGTGATATGATTGCCTGGTCTCCGCTAAAACCTTTTATCTTATCTCCGATGTTGAAATGCGTTAAACTCATTTGCCCATAAAACTTGCCAACTTCAAGTCTGCATCCCATGTATGAGCCGTCAAATCCTAATTTATTTGTTTCTAAGAATTGCATTTGTATTTCTTTGTCTAAGCCGTAATCTCCACCAAGTCTTCTGTTTGTATAACCTGCAAATATGTACAATTTAACTTGTTCATTTTCATTATCACCGCCGAGTATCTCAAGATTCAGTAGGTTGTAAGTAAGTAAAATGTTTAGTGAATTAACTGTGACAGATGTAGTTATATAATCTTTAATCAATCTGGTGTTATTCACATTAAAGTTGCTGTAGATTCCGATCTTTTTTAAACTGAGAAATGGGGTGTCGTCGTCAACCTTATCAAATTTATAAAAACTTCTAGTGCCTAAAGTGAATGAGAAGTTACCTATGTTGTTTGAGCTGTTCATTGGCAATAGAAGATTAGTACCAAAGATTTTTACTTCATTACTATCATTGGTTAAAATTTCTTTATTTTTGGAAAAGACTGTAAAATTGACCCTACCATAAATAAAGCCCGTTTCGAATTTTAGCCCTAACTTTCCAACTCCCGCCTTTGATTCACTTCGGCTGTCATTTGCAGAGGATGTGAAATTTATATCTGAATCAATAAAGACTTTAACCTGATTACCTTGGGCTTGTTCTAACGAAGTTTTTTGGGCTTTAGAAATCAATGAGAAAACCAGAAATATAAAAATGGCTTTTAGTTTACGTACATCACGTTTAGTTGAGAATTTGTACTCTTCATATAGATTGTGTATTAGCTTATTCATATTTTTGTTTAGTTTTAAAATTTCTAAATGAAAGTTTACTTTTCTTAATATAGACTACATTATTCTTTCAGCGATAACTCTACCTTTCGAATTTCCAGCTGTCCCGGAAAAGTATCCTTCAGCTGATTTACCATCACTGCTTATTTTAAGAAATAGCGCACCAGATGATTCTCTTAGTTTCCCAAAGAGCTTGTAGGTAAGCTTTAAATCCTCTCCATCTATTGTTCCTACATATTCAACTTTACGATGAGAACCAAAAGGCAAAAGTTTGCCATTATATTCCCACTTCTCTCCTTCACCAATGATATCTATATCGCTTTGTGTTAGAAATAATTTCTGGGTATGTGTTTCACCAATGTAAGGTTTGTATGAACTTGATTTAACTGTAAATTTTAAATACCATTCCCCATCGACTTGTTTTGTCCTAAATTGTTTTATCGCAATCCATAGACCAATGATTAACGTTAATAGAGTTAAAGTTGCCGTAATGAATTTGTTTGTCTGTGAAATGTTTGTAATAATTTTCTTCATACAGCCATATTTTTGGTAAACATAAATTATAAGCGTGTATAAACATATACGTAATTCTACTCATTTAGATAAGTACAATTACCTGTTTTTGGAGAAAGTGTATTTTGAACGAATTAGATTGGTTGTATTAATTTCGAGTTAGTATTTTATTTGAGCATTTCAATAAAATAAAACTCTATTTTTGTTCCTGTTTTGTTTGAAAACAGCAAGTATTTATACGTGATTTTATAAGTATAAATACGTATAAATAGACAAGAAATATTGCCACCACCTAGCCTAGGGTAACTTAGCCGGAAACTTAAATTATGGCCAAGATTTCACACCCAAACTTTGTTGATACAATTAACGATGTCTTATTTGAAGCAAAAAAAAGAGAAGTCTTGTTATTAGAATCTAATGATATCAAATGGCAAGGAAGTCATATTCATATAAACAACAAAGATCTTTCAAATTTCGGAACTTGTGGATACATGGGGCTTGAAACACATCCCAAGGTTATTGAAAAAACAATAGAATACACCAAAAACTATGGGACTCAGTTTTCGGTATCAAGAACTTATCTTACAAGTCGAAAAAACAAATATTTAGAAGAACTCCTTTCACAAATATTTAATAATAAACCAGTTATCGCATTTACCTCTACAACACTAACTCATATTGGAATTTTACCTATCGTTGTAGGACAAAACGATGCTATTATACTCGATCAACAATCTCATATCAGTATTCAAAATGCGGCTCAATTAATGGCACCAAGAGGGTTGCCTATTGAAATTATCAGACATAGTAATATGGAGATGTTAGAATATAAACTAAAATCATATTACGATAAGTGCGATAAAATTTGGTATATGATTGATGGTGTTTATTCTATGTACGGTGATATAGCGCCCATTGAAGAAATTAATGCGCTGATGCAAAAATATCCTAAACTCCATTTGTATGTTGACGATGCACATGGTATGAGTTGGTATGGAAAAAATGGCTGTGGAAGAATATTTGAACAATGCGAATTAAACGAAAGAACTATTTATGTGAGTACCTTGGCAAAAGGTTTTGGAACTATGGGCGGATTAGTTGTATTTCCAAATGACAGTTGGTACAACAAAGTAATATTACATGGCGGCCCTTTAGCCTACTCGCATCCTATACCTCCTCCAATGATGGGCGCTTCTATTGCCTCTGCAGAAATTCATTTAAGCTCAGAAATTGTAGACATTCAAAAAAGTTTGAGAGAAAAATTAGAGTATACCAAAAAACTAATTGAAGAAAGTAATTTACCTTTAGTGTCAAACCCAGAAACTCCAATCTTTTTTATAGCAACCGGGCAGCCAAATGTAGGTTATAATTTAAATCACCGAATATTAAATGATGGCTTTTACGTTACCATTGGATTATTTCCGGCCGTACCCATTAAGAATACAGGTTTACGATTTACCATTAACAATCACTTAACTAACCCTCAAATTAAAAGTTTTGTTGATTCGTTAAAAAAGCATTATCCACAAGTTTTAAAAGAAGAAGGTAAAACTTTGAACGATGAATGAAGGCATTTAAAATGCCCTTGGTAATTGAAACTGAAAATAAACAACACAATGTTGTACCATCGCAATGCAAATTTGTAATAGATGTACGTGTAAATGAGTTATATACTTTTGATGAGATTTTAGAGGAATTAAAGTTGAATTTAAAAAGCCAATTTAAGCCACGTACTAACAGAATGAAATCTACGTCTATTGCGTTAGATCATCCTTTGGTGAAAGCTTGTATTGCATTGGGTAAAGGTTATTATGGTTCGCCTACAACTAGTGACAAAGCCTTGATGCCATTTGCAACTTTAAAAATGGGCCCTGGTGATAGTGCAAGAAGCCATACAGCTGACGAATATATTTACGTAGCTGAAATAGAAGATGGCATTGCAACCTATATTAAATTGTTAGATCAAATTATTAGATAATTACCTTTTACTAGTTGCAGCTTTCTAGTAAATCACAACTGCATCAATAACCAGTAATTTGCAAACGGTAACCTGAAACTTTAATTATGAAACTCTGGCAAAAAGATATCGCCTCATTACAAGAAGTAGAAATTTTTACTGTGGGCAAAGACCGTGAAATGGATTTACTACTTGCACCTTACGATGTGTTGGGCAATATTGCACACGCTGAAATGTTGGCTACCATTGGCTTGCTAACGGTTGAAGAAAAAAATATTTTGGTTAAAGAATTACAAAACATTTACACAGACACTTTAAATTCTAAATTCCAAATTTCAAATTCAATTGAAGATGTTCACTCGCAAATAGAGTTTTTATTGACTGAAAAGTTGGGTGAAGTTGGTAAAAAAATACACGCTGCCAGAAGTAGAAACGATCAAGTATTGGTAGATTTAAAGTTGTTTTTACGTAATGAGATTGAGGTTTTGGTTAATACAATTGTACATTTTTTTCAATTATTGCAACAGCAAAGCGAAGCTTTTAAAAACCATTTATTGCCTGGTTATACGCATTTACAACTAGCCATGCCCTCATCGTTTGGTTTGTGGTTTGGTGCTTATGCCGAGGGCTTGGTTGATGATGTGATTACGCTGCAATCTGCCTACAAAATTGTCAATAAAAATCCCTTAGGTTCAGCGGCTGGTTACGGTTCTTCTTTTCCTATCAATAGAAAATTAACTACCGAATTGCTTGGTTTTGAGAACTTGAATTACAATGTGGTGTACGCACAAATGGGTCGTGGCAAAGCAGAACGTATTACAGCACAAGCTATGGCAAATGTGGCAGATACATTAGCCAAATTAAGCATGGATATGTGTTTGTATCTAAACCAAAATTTCGATTTTGTATCTTTTCCTACTGAGTTAACTACTGGTAGTAGCATTATGCCGCACAAGAAAAACCCTGATGTTTTTGAATTAATTCGTAGCCATTGTAACCGTATTAAGGCTTTGCCAAATGAAATTACCATGATGACAACCAACTTGCCAAGTGGTTATCATCGTGATTTGCAATTGCTTAAAGAGCATTTATTTCCCGCATTTAAAACTTTGAAGGATTGTATTACAATGGCAACACTAATGCTAAGCAACATTACTATTAAGCAAAACATTGTGGCAGATACAAAATATCAATACATTTTTAGCGTAGAAGAAGTAAACAAACTAGTGTTGCAAGGTGTACCATTTAGAGATGCGTACAAGCAAATTGGTCGTGGTATTGAAGCTGGTAAATTTAACTATTTAACACAAGTAAATCATACACATGAAGGCTCAATTGGTAATTTATGTACCCAAGAAATTAAAGCCATGATGAATAAAACCCTTGCTACATTTGAGTTTGAAAAAGTTCATATAGCTATTAAAAAATTAATCAATAAATAAAAAACAGATATATTACAATGAAAAAAGTTGCTCTTATTATTACATTAGCAGTTGTTGCTGTAAATCTTCAAGCTCAAGTAAAAAAACCTAGTGTAGCTGCAAAGCCAGCTCTTAAAACAGTAGAAAACCCATTTAAAAACAATGCAGATAGCGCCAGCTATGCATTGGGTGCAAGAATTGCCCAAAATATTAAAGCACAAGGTTTTGATGGCATTAACCAAGTATTGTTTCAAAAAGCGATGAACGATGTTTTTAAAGGCAATAAATTAGCTATTGTAGAAGAAGGGCTAGATGCTTGCATTGGCACGTATCAGCAAAAAGCGCAATCAGCAAAATCGTCTGTTGCAAAAACTGCTGGCAAAAAGTTTTTAGATGCAAATGCCAAGCGTAAAGGTGTAGTCTTATTGCCTAGTGGCTTGCAATACCAAGTGGTAAAAGCAGGTACTGATACAACGCATCCAAAATTAACAGATAAAGTAAAATGCCATTACCACGGTACTTTAATTGATGGTAAAGTGTTTGATAGCTCAGTTGATAGAGGCGAACCCATTGTATTTCCTGTAAGCGGTGTAATTAAAGGTTGGACAGAAGCCTTACAATTAATGACTGTTGGTAGCAAATGGAAATTATTTATCCCATCAGAATTGGCTTATGGTGACCAACAAGCTGGCCCTTCTATTGCACCAGGTTCTACCTTAGTTTTTGATGTAGAAGTTATTGGTATAGAAAAATAAATCAAATAGTAGTTTTTAAAAAAGCCATTATTTTAAGTAATAATGGCTTTTTTATGTAAAATATTTTACAAACTTTTATTAGCAACTATCTAATAAAAATTCAAAATAATGTCTTTGATTTGTAAGCTATTAAAATTTTAGTGCAAATTTTTTATTGAAAATCAGTTAGTTATAAAGGTGCGATAAAAAATACTTACTTAAATGCTTGGTTTATTCACACAATACTCACTACTTTCGCCGTCCAAATTTAAAAAAGCCCAATGGGATAGCATTGGCAACTTAAAATTTTTACAATGAGTAAATTACATTTTACAACAAAACACGCCAACTCGGCTACCGTTACACACAACTGGCATGTTGTGGATGGTACTAATCAAACCGTAGGACGTATGAGTGCAAGAATTGCAGCCGTTCTTCGAGGAAAAACTAAAACATATTACACACCCCACGTTGATTGTGGTGATTATGTAATTGTTATAAATGCAGATAAAGTTGTTTTTACAGGTAATAAGTTTCACGACAAAACCTACATCAACTACTCTGGTTACCCAGGTGGCAAAAAAGAAGAAGCTGCTGAAGATTTAATTAAACGTCGTCCTGAAGTAATTTTAGAAAGAGCTATAAAAGGCATGCTT
>JANPOX010000022.1:0-2427 GCA_031428235.1 Bacteroidia bacterium
AACAGTTCAAATTTATTAGGATCTACCTACACGGCGATAAATGGTGTTTACCAATTTCTTGATTCTGCAAACACATATGATGTGGTGATTGATACAATTGGCAAACCTTACCAGGCATCCTGTGCTTATCCGGGTTTAGATAGTACAGTGACAGTAGCCGTGTTAGATACCAATGTAAATTTTGCTTTGGAATGTAAACCGGGTTTTGATATTGGTGTGCAATCCATCTACACCAGCGGAATTATTTTCCCGGGACAAAACCACGTGTTAACAGTAAACGCAGGAGACATTTCAAGATGGTACAACCTTAACTGTTCTTCAGGGACATCAGGGACTTTATCATTTATTGTAGCCGGGCCAGTTGCATACATAGGTCCACACCCGGGTTCACTTGTTCCATCAGTTTCAGGAAACATTTATACGTATTCAATTGCAGATTTTGGAACAATAAATAATGCTACTGATTTTAAGATCATACTGCAACCCTATCCAACCGCACAAGCTGGAGATATCATCTGTGTTACTGCAAAAGTAAGTCCTGTTTCGGGAGACAATAACCAATCAAACAACAACTATAAATCATGCTATAGCGTTGTAAATTCATACGATCCAAATATTAAAGAAGTTTACCCTGTTGATGTAATGCCCTTATTTAATGATTGGTTAACTTATACCATCCATTTTCAAAACACAGGAAATGCTCCGGCTTTCAATATCAAATTAGCAGATACATTGGATACTGAATTAGACTTAACAACTTTCCAGGTAACGGATTATAGTCATGCAAATACAACTACTTTAAATGGACGCGTGTTGACTGTGAACTTTTCAAACATCATGTTACCAGATAGTTCAAGCGACCCCGAAGGATCTATTGGATTTATTCAATACCGTTTAAAACCAAAAGCTACTTGGGCAAGACCATACAAAATAAAAAATACCGCCTATATCTATTTTGATTTTAATGCTCCAATCGTAACTAACTCAACTTACAATTCCATTTTAGATATTACCACTGGAATAAATGAACAAACAGAAAATATGATCACACTATATCCAAACCCAACTAATGGCACATTTACAATTGAATTAAATACCAATGAAAAACAAACCATCCGTGTATTTGATATGACAGGTAATTCGGTGATTTCACAAACCATGGAAAACGGAAAAACAACCGTAAATGCGGGTCATTTAGCCGCTGGTATTTACACCATAAATATGGTTGTGAATGGTGCAGTAATTAATAAAAAATTGGTGATTGTGAAGTAAATGGTAATCAACCACACTTTGGTGAACTCAGACAGAGTAGAAGGCATATAAGATCATTAAAGGGTTTGTTTAGTTATCCGAAAATGAACTTATGTGCCTTTGTAATTTACTCTGTTATTATGTGGTTAAAAAGTCAATTCTCGTTGTTAATCATTTCTATTATCTTTGAGGCTCATTTTAGCATCAGAGCATGTCAGATTTAAAATATAATTTACGCGGCGTTTCAGCATCTAAAGAGGATGTGCATAATGCGATTTCCAATATTGATAAAGGATTATTTCCTCAGGCTTTTTGTAAAATTGTTCCCGATTATTTAACAGGAAGTGATGAACATTGCATTATTATGCATGCTGATGGGGCAGGAACAAAATCTTCTCTGGCTTATGTTTACTGGAAAGAAACCGGCGATTTAAGTGTTTGGAAAGGTATTGCCCAGGATGCCGTGATCATGAATATTGATGATTTGATTTGTGTAGGTGCTACCAATAATATTTTATTGTCTTCAACTATTGGTCGTAACAAAGGTTTAATTCCTGGCGAAGTAATTTCCGCTATCATCAATGGAACAGAAGAAGTGCTTCAAAATTTACGCGATAACGGGATTGATATTCGCTCCACCGGTGGTGAAACCGCTGATGTTGGTGATTTAGTCAGAACTTTAATTGTTGATAGTACGGTTGTTTGCCGCATGAAAAAATCAGATGTTATTTCTAATCACCAAATTAAAGCGGGTGATGTAATTGTTGGTTTATCGTCATCCGGAAAAGCTACTTATGAAACAGAATACAATGGAGGAATGGGAAGTAATGGTTTAACAAGTGCGCGCCATGATGTATTTGGTAAGGCAGTAGCGGAAAAATATCCGGAGTCATATGACAATGCTTTACCAAAAGAAGTAACCTATTGCGGACAACTTAACTTAACTGATAAAATTGATGTGAGTTATACTGATGTTAATGGTAAAGCCATTAAAGAACAAATCACTGCCGGCAAATTAGTATTATCACCTACAAGAACCTATGCGCCCGTTGTAAAAAAATTACTGGCTGCTTTAGGTACAAAAATAAATGGCATTGTACATTGCAGTGGTGGTGCACAAACCAAAGTGTTACATTTTGTAGAAGGCGTTCATATCATTAAAGATAATTTATTTCC
>JANPOX010000023.1:0-4190 GCA_031428235.1 Bacteroidia bacterium
TTTTCATCCAAATGGCAAATATGCATACTGTATTGAAGAATTAAGTGGGACTGTCGCGGCATATAATTATAGTAATGGGAAACTTGATACTCTTCAGAGAATATTTTCATATTCCAAAATTCAGGAAAGCTACGCCAGTTCGGATATCCATGTTTCACCAGATGGATTATTTTTATACGCTTCAAATCGGGGAGAAAATGAAAATACTATTTCTATATTTTCCATTGACAAAATAAACGGCAAGTTAAAGTTGGTTGGACATCAATCAACTTTTGGAGACCATCCAAGAATATTTACAATAGATCCGAGCGGCAAATTTCTTCTTGTAGCTAATCTTGTAACGAACAATATTATTGTTTTCAAAAGAAACTCAAAAACAGGATTACTGACTAAAACTGAGTATGAAATTAGTGTCCCAAGACCTTCGTGCTTACACATGAGAGAATACGGCAGCTAACAGCGTTATTACGTCATTTAGGCATTCCACTTCGTAATAAAAATGTGAAATCATACTTCGGAATAGCAATTATAGTAATGAACCCAAACAAGCACAAGGCCACGAAAGGTTATCTTCAAATGGCGAGAACATCGAAAGTAAAACTAACATAATGACGAAAAACAATCTTTCATATCGCATCGGGACAATTAATGACGTTGCCCAATTACATGAACTTGGCATCATTGCATACGGACAATTTCAAAGTGCATTAACTCCAGACAACTGGAAAACATTCAACGGCAATTTGCAAGACAGACAAAAGTTTATTGACATACTCAATATTGCCAAATGCTTCGTGTGCCTTGACAACGACAAAATAATAGGAGTCGCTTATATTATTCCAAGCGGTAATCCGACCAGTCTATTCAAGTCTGAATGGTCTTACATTAGAATGGTTGGTGTTAATCCAAAATATCGAGGACATGGCATCGCAAAAGACCTTACAAAAATGTGTATTGACTTTGCCAAACAAAACAATGAAAAAACGATTGCATTGCATACCTCAGAATTCATGGACGCAGCCCGACACATTTATGAAAGCATAGGGTTTAAAGTTCTCGAAGAAATTCCGCCTATATTCGGTAAAAAATATTGGTTGTATACTTTAGACCTGAACTTATAAAACTGCGCGCTGCCAACAACCAGTTAACAGCGCAGACTAAAGGCTTTAGTATTCTTTAACAATTTTCAAAAGAGTCAAAACTACTAAATGGGTATTTTTAAAAATGAGAATTATTTTATTTAGTTTAATCGCAACTGGTTTTTTCAATTATTTACATGCACAAGTTAATTATCCCGTAACGAAAACGGTGGACAGTTCCGATAATTATTTCGGGGCTAATTATCCTGATCCATACAGATGGATTGAGAAGATGAATGAGCCGGAAGTTATGGATTGGTTCAAGGCGCAAGCAGCACTTACAAATAATATGATCTCTAAAATTTCAGGAAGAGAATTATTAGCGACTGAATGGGAGAATCTTTCGAAACTTAAGAAAACATCTTATAACGAACGCAGGGCCTCTAACAACCACATCTTTTATTTAAAAACGTTACAAAGTGAAAGTGAAACTAAATTGTATTCAAAATTAAAAACAACAAATGAAGAACAACTTCTTTTCGATCCAGCAGCAATTTTGGGGAAACCTGTAACTCTTCAAGGCGCAGTTCCAAGTCATGATGGCAAAAAAATAATCATTACATATTGTGAGAATGGTTCTGAAATTTCCACATTGAGGGTATTTGATGTGGAGAAGAAGCAATTATTATCTGAGAATATTTATCCCTGCATGAGCGGCCAAATTTGTTGGACACAAGATGACAGGGCTTTTATTTACACTTCTCTAGTTACAGGAGATAATAATTCTCCGGACTTTCTAAAAAACAATAGTGTAAAGCTCCATGTTGTAGGCACTGATCATAAGAAAGATTATGATTACCTGAGTAGTCCGGGTTATCCCGAATTACAATTGAAACCTTATAATTTTACCAGTGGAGAAATATCCGAATCGTCACCTGATTATATATTTTCCGCTAAAGGTAATGATGACGGTCTCCATATCAAGTTTGTTGCATCTGCTAAAGAACTTTATACAGGACACATTAACTGGAAAGTACTAAGTAAGGCAGAAGATCAATTAGTGAAAGTAACTGAATTCATAGGAAACAAAGCCTATTCTATCACCAACAAAAATGCCGATAACTGCAAATTGATTGCTACAGATATATCAAAGCCCGATTGGGAACATGCAGAAGTTATTGTGCCGGAAAATAAAAAATTGGAATTAGGAGATTTTAATGTTTGTAAAGACTTTATTGTACTTACATACAGTGAAGGAATAAATAATCGCTTATTCAAATATGATTTTAAGAGCGGTGTTACATCTGAAATAAAACTTCCATATCAAGGTAATTTGGATGCATGGTGCACCGATAGAAAAACAAATGATTGTTATGTCAAATTAAAATCATGGAATAAAACAGCTACTGAGTTTAAATTGAATGTTTCTTCAGGCGCATTTGAAATCAGTGAATTTCATACTGCATCAAAATATCCTGAAGAATTTAATGAAATTGAAGTTGAAGAAATTGAGATTAAAGGGCATGATGGAACAATGATACCTTTATCAATTCTTTACAAGAAGGGAATTAAAAAAGATGGTTCAAACTATTGCTTAATGGATGGCTATGGTGCGTATGGATATAGTATGCTTCCCTATTTTGACATGGCTCATATTTCGCTGGCAACAAAAGGTTTAATCATTGCAATACCACATGTTAGAGGAGGTGGAGAAAAAGGCGAAGCATGGAGAGTTGGAGGTTACAAAATGAACAAACCTAATACGTGGAAAGATTTTAATAGTTGTGCTGAGTACTTAGTTGCCAAGGGTTATACTTCAGCAAAAAAAATAGTTGCAACCTCTGGAAGCGCCGGTGGGATAATGATAAGCCGTGCTATTACAGAACGTCCTGATCTTTACGGAGCCGCTATTTGTATTTCAGGGGTAGTAAATACATTACGCTTGGAACAAATGCCAAACGGACCAAATTGTTCGTTTGAATTTGGAAAAACAAAAGACAGTTTAGAATGCAAAGGGCTGTATGAAATGGATGGCGTAGCTCATGTTTTAAAAGACAAGGAGTATCCGGCATTAATTTGTGTAACCGGCGTGAATGACCCACGTGTGTCTCCTTGGCAATCCGCTAAACTAGTAGCAGCTTTTCAACAACGAAATCCGTTATCAAAACCAGCGCTATTGATGGTTAATTATGAGAATGGACACTTTAATAGAGAACGGGATTTTGCCGATCAAATAGTATTCGCCCTCTGGCAATGCGGACATCCTGACTTTCAATTGAAACAATAATTAAATTGATTAGTACCACACGTGCTAGTGCAATCAAAGTTAATTCCTAACTAAAATTATATTCATCTACGTACATAATCGTCGCATCTAGTTTGATTTGGCTTTACTAAATTTGAAGACTAAAAATCGAATAAAATGAGTAAAAGTAAAAACCCTTTTATGTAAAAATTTCATATTTTTGATTGTGTTCAGGATGCGAAAACCATCCCTATAAGCTAGTTACTGCCAATAGCGGGAAAATACTCCGTAGACAAAATTCCGACTGACGACAAAGCATTTCGTAGGACAACACTCTTATTACAAAAAGGCCTTCACATAGACCTTAGCGTCTACTTCGTAAAATAGGCAAAAGTTTTTCCATCATAACGACAACAGCCTTTCATAGTTCCGAACCAAATGTTTCCATTTCTATCCTCTGCTATTTCAAAAATTTGTACGTCATCCTCTTTTTTCTCAATGATTTTCGTGAAAACCTTCATATCATATTTATACAAAGCCATTCCTTTTTCTTCCATTGCACTCACCCATAGGTTTCCTGATCTATCTACAAAAATATAACCAATAAAATTAGGCATTAACTGAACTAACGATTTTCCATTAGTCGCAGAAGGGTCGTAACAATACAATCCTTCCTCACCTCCAATCCAAATTTTTCCAGACTTATCTTCTTTTATCGAGCGAACATTCGTAAAAGGTAGGCCTGTTTTAATATTAAAATCAGAAAAAGACTTACCATCATAACAACTTACCCCTGAACGGGTAGCAATCCAAATCTTTTCATTCTTATCTTGTATGATAGAATTTACACGATTGCCACACAAGCC
>JANPOX010000024.1:0-2488 GCA_031428235.1 Bacteroidia bacterium
TTCATATTGCTTTAGTTCAATTTTGGAGTAATAATAATATCTATGAATAAGTAACTCATTTCTCTTTTTTACAAGTTCGTCACTTCTACCTCTACGAGTTTTTGAATCACTTTTTACAATGTTATTATCGTCTGTAAAAAGGTTTTTAAATATTGAACGGTCACCTCTTGCCACTTCTTGTAATTATTGAGTTATCAGAATAAAAATAAAACTTGCTATTTGTAAACTTTACTGTATATTATTTGGATTCCAGTATTTTTAATTCGTACTTTTACAATACCTGCATCAAGCCATTCACGGCTAAAATTTCATGACCATATTTTAATAAGTAAAGTGCCCTTAAAAGGGTTCGTTTGTATTTTATACAATTGCTGCGTTGTATAATTCTCGCAAAAATAAGACTGCCATCCATGACCGGAAAACAATCTTTTTTTAAACGCTTTTTGTAAAACAAAAACGAGAGGCAAAATCACAAATTGGAAATATGGCATTAGTTACAAACAAACTTTCAAACAACTCAGTTGAAATTTTATTCTATGGATATATCGGAGAGGATATAAATTCAAAAGAATTTGTTTCTCTTTTAAAAAATTTAGAGATCAATAATACTAAAATCACTTTGCGCATTCATAGTGGTGGCGGTAGTGTAATTGATGGACTTGCAATTTTTAATGCAATTAGAAATTCAAAAGCTCAAATAGTGGGCATAGTAGATGGATGTTGTGCAAGTATGGCTACTGTTATAGCAATGGCATGCAAAAGTGTTTTTATGCAAAAGAACTCTTTATTTATGACCCATAGAGCCGTATCGGGCGCTCTTGGTAATTCAGATGACTTAAAAAATATTTCAGCTTTGTTGGAAACTCTGGAAAAAAGTTTAAGTGAGATTTATGCCGCTAAGACAGGATTAACACCTAATGAAGCTAGAGCAAAATATATGGGCTATGGTGACCGCTGGTTAACTGCTACAGATGCATTAGCAGAGAAAATAATTGATGGTATTTGTGAAGGTGCAGAGTTACCTAATAATGCATTTATGCAAAAACTCACTTCTTTAATAATGTCTTCTTGTACGGATGCAGAAACACTTGCACCACTTTTAAGCATGTCAGCACATGAACTATACATGAATGGCAAATTGCCACTTTTACAAAAACTTAGCCCTTTGCATTACGAACGCAAAGTACATGAACTGAAAAATAATGGAAAAGCTCCAACATTTTTAGATGCAGATCACAAAAGCTCTGTACTTAATTCTTTAAAAAAACTAACAGGGCGTGAATTGTACATGCAGGGCAAATTTGAAGTGTTGAAAGAACTTGACCCAGAGACTTACAAACTAAAGTACCAGGAATACTTTCAATCAAAATCATAGTATCAAAATTTTAAAAATGCAATCCGATAAACTCCAAAAATTACAGTCTTCAATCAAAAATAAATTTGAGAAATATGGCATTTCTCATTTAGCAAACAAATACGTTTTGCAATTTAGTTTAGACCGTACAGATAAGTTATCTGAATTGGAATTGTATGAAGCAGATCAATTATTGAATCATCTTAAAGACAAAACAAAAGGCGCTTTAATCACTGATATATATGATGCTCTTTATCAAATCGGAGCTGTAGAACATGACAGGCAAACAATTGAAAATGATAAAAACATTTTAAAATATTTAGGGATTCATAAAGGAAAAACGAATAAGAAATTTAGAATACAAAAAAGACTAAGTGAGCTTAATTATGATACTATTTTGGACTTATCCCTATTAGCTGCTAACAACTTTTTACAAAAATCAAATTTATTACAATGCCAGTAATGACTGCCAGAACAAAAAAAAGGAATGCTGATATTTTAAATGCTTATGAAACACTATATAAAAGCCGGACTTTAAAATTGGATGCAGTAATTAAACAGATTGCTGACCAATTTTATTTGCAAGAAGATACAATTAGAAAAATAGTGATAATTGAAAAAAATCATAGGTGCATAAATACTACAAAATAAAGTAGCTCTAAATCTGTAAAAATGTTTGTACTAAAATCAAATATAACTCTTGGTCAATTTAAAAAAGTATTGCCTAACGATGTAAAAATTTCAAAAAGCGTTTACAGTTATGTTGATAGAGCTGTAATAAAAATGCCTACTACTGCCAGACTTAAAAGAGCAAATGAAGTTTTAACAGAAAGTGCACCAACAGCAAAACAATTTATTGAAGGTGACTTTGTAAATATTGAATTGGGATATAATGGCAAAATGGTCAATGAATTTACAGGCTTCATAAGCAAAATAAATTTTGGAACACCATTGGAAATTGAATGTGAAGGATACAGTTATTTACTTAGAAAAAAAAGGTATTTAAAAAGCTTTAAAAACACCTCTTTGAGTGAAGTTTTAAAGTTCTTAATCATAGGTACAGGGATAACACTCAGTAAAGATCACATTGTAGATATGCCGATACCAAGGCTCTTATTTGAAAATAAAAATGGA
>JANPOX010000025.1:0-2994 GCA_031428235.1 Bacteroidia bacterium
AATCCTGACCAGGTAAGATTTCCTCAAACAAGAATGGGAGTAGAGCAATTGTATTATGATTATTTTACAAGAGCAACGGCTTACAAAAAACAAATGGCTGACTTTAGCAAACTGACACCCAAGCAAATCGCAACAAACAAAACTGCATCACCACGCAGGGATTTGGATTTAGAAGCATTAGTGGAAATTTTAGATAACAAACGTTTTATTACCTGCCACAGTTACGTGCAAAGCGAAGTAAACATGCTGATGCATGTAGCAGACAGCATGAAGTTTAAAGTAAATACTTTTACACATATACTGGAAGGCTATAAAGTGGCGGATAAAATGAAAGCGCACGGTGCCAATGCTTCTACCTTTGCAGATTGGTGGGCCTATAAACTAGAGGTGATGGATGCTATTCCATTCAACGCCTCTATGTTAACCAAAGCCGGGGTTAATACTGCTATTAATTCAGATGATGGAGAAATGGGAAGACGATTAAATCAGGAAGCTGCTAAATCCATAAAATATGGTGGCTTAACAGAAGTTGAGGCCTTAAAACTGGTAACCTTAAATCCGGCAAAAATGCTGCATATTGATGACAAAGTGGGAAGTATCAAAGTTGGTAAAGTTGCCGATTTGGTTTTATGGACCGATAATCCTTTAAGTATTTACGCCAAGGTAAATAAAACAATTATTGATGGTCAGATTTATTTTGATACAGAAGCAGATGCAAAATTAAGAGAAGATATTAAGAAGGAACGCGCACGGATTATTGCTAAACTAATTGTAGAGAAAAATAAAGGGGCAAAAGTGATAAAGCCTCAACCTAAAAAACAAAATAAATTTCATTGCGATAGTGAAGAAAGTGGTTTGTAAAAAACAGAAGGTACATCTATTTTAAGAATCAGTGTAATCTGCATTCCACTCGTGTTATTGAACAGTTATATTAATGAAAATTAAATGTAACTACTAAATCTCTGTTTCCTGCTTGACTGTGACAACTGATGCAGCCATCGCCTTTTTTATTTACGCTAAAAGCTACTGAGCCATCTTTGTTGACTTCTGACCATAGCCATGAGCCTGAATTTTTATACATTATGGCATATAATCCGTTAGACGGAATTTCTTTTACAATCATTGATCCGTCAGGGAATTTTTGCCCCGCAGGAAGCTTTCCATTATCTGTTAGTGACAATGTTGCTTTTTTATTGAACTTTAATTTAAAAGCTCCATGAGGTCCATTTATTCCGGAATAAACTGCATTAGGGTCATTCTTATAATAGACAAATGCAGCAGTGTTATTCGCACTGTCCAATAAAGCTTTGTCAGTAAAGGCTAGTAAAGGATTTACACCAACATCTTTTTTGCAGGAATAAAAAATACAGGAAATGACTACTGTACAAAAAATGACACCTATCATCTGTTTTTTCATGCGGTTTTAATGTTATGCGTTTATGTATTTTGACAGCCAGGTTTTGTTCAAAGGCTGTTTCCAATTAGTCAGGAGATCCGATGATTGAGAGATCGTATTATTAAACACCAGTGTGTTTTCATTTATTTTTCCAGAGGAAAGTAAGTCGCCTATCTGTGATTGCTTTACCACTTCAATAGTACCACGACTTTCATACGCAACCAAAAGTCTGTTTAATAATTCCACAGAAAAAGCCTGTTCCAGTTCTTTTACAAACCTAACTTGCTTATCGATGCTACAACCACTAGCATTATATTTGTCTTCGTTCACTTTAAAAATCAGTAAACGATTTTGAAATAATTCAAAGGATGCGTCAAGGCTTACCTTGTGAGCAGTCCAGTGACTAACAAAATCTTGGCAGCGATTTTTAAAATCAACCAATTGTTCACTGCTTAACTCTTTGCTTAATGTATAAATCCAGATGCGTTGGTTCATGATTTAAATTTAAGAGTTTTAACGCTTATTCGGCTTATATAAATTTGCATTTCCTACTCGCGAACGCGCACATGCGTAACAAGATCAACCCATGCTTAAACCTTGAAATATTAGTTTCACCATACGTTCGTTCCCGGTAACGGATTGGAACCTCAACAATTTTTAAATTTAATTTATGGGCACCAAATAATAAATCAAAATCACCGAAGGGATCGAACTCGCCGAAATATTTTCTGTTTTTTGTCAGCTTAATATAATCCTCTCTGAACATCACTTTCGTTCCACACAGTGTATCTTTAAAACGTTGATCCAGCAACCATGTAAATGCCCAGCTAAAGAAATGATTACCTAAATAATTTAAAAAACGCATCGCTTCTTTATCCATTGGATACACCAAACGTGTTCCGTTGATGAAATCACCTTTGCTTCCGGCAATGGCATCGTAAAATTTAGGGATATCTTCAGGTGGAACCGTTAAGTCAGCATCCAAAATCATTAGGATATCACCGGTGGCAATTTTATAACCTTCACGCACGGCATCCGCTTTCCCTTTACCTTTTTGCTGACCAATTTTTATATCATGCGTAGCAGCATATTTTTTCTGAATCTCCTGTATTTTTTGCCAGGTGTCGTCGGTACTGTTTCCTTCAATAAAAATAATTTCCACATGCTTTCCAAATTTTGGTAAACGGGTGATCGCGTTTTCAATATTGCCACTTTCATTCCGGGCAGGAATAACGACCGTTGTGGAATATTTTGTTTTATAATCATCCGGATTACTCAATGGCAATGGTTTTGCGAAAGAATACGTATTTAAACTAAAAAAACGGAAAGGAGGGAACTTTGCTAAAATCAAATTAAACAATTCGGCTATTAACGGAATGTAAAATGGAAAAATAAACCGTTTACTGTTTCTGTAAACATCAAAGCCTGAAACAAATAATAAATTATTCACGTCTTTGGTGTTCAACCAATTTTGCGTAGGAGTTTTGGTTTTTAATCCAAGTAATTCAGAAAATTTTAAAACCGGTTCCCATAAGGAATTATAATATTGAACAATGATCTTTGTATTTGGATGAGATACCTTTTTAACCTGCTCGAAC
>JANPOX010000026.1:0-2178 GCA_031428235.1 Bacteroidia bacterium
TTCCGGCTGAAGTAAAAAGTCGTCGTTTAACAGAAATCGTGGATATGCAAAGAAAGCATAGCGAAATCAGAACCAAACAAGGACTTGGAAAAGTATACAAAGTATTAGTAGAAAACGTTTCTAAGAAATCAGCAGACATGATGAGCGGACGAAATACACAAAACACAGTAGTTGTTTTCCCAAAAGGAAATTTAAAAAAAGGAGATTACGTTAATGTTTTAATTACTAGTTGTACGAGTGGCACACTTATAGGCGAGTGCGTGTAAAATTAAATTAATGTCAGTTCGAGCGTAGTCGAGAACTATAATGAAATTTATCATTAATCTAACAAATGAACTTACAAGACATAAAACAGCGCTTCGGAATAATAGGAAGCAATCCGTTATTGGAAAGAGCTATTGATATAGCGCGCCAAGTGGCGCCAACCGATTTAAATGTATTGATCAACGGGGAGAGCGGAACCGGTAAAGAAGTATTCCCTCAGATCATCCATCAGAATAGTGCACGCAAACATGGTCAGTACATTGCCGTGAACTGCGGTGCAATTCCTGAAGGCACAATTGACAGCGAACTATTTGGACATGAAAAAGGATCGTTTACCGGCGCTCATGAAGCGCGTAAAGGTTATTTTGAAGTGGCAGACGGTGGCACTATTTTTTTAGATGAAGTAGGGGAGTTGCCGTTAACCACGCAAGCAAGATTGTTACGTGTATTGGAAACCGGAGAATATATTCGTGTAGGAAGTAGCAAAGTTCAAAAAACAAATGTGCGTGTTGTTGCTGCTACCAATATTAATTTCACCATAGCAATTGAGAAAGGAAAATTTAGAGAAGATTTATATTACCGTTTAAATACAGTTCCTATTAATTTACCTCCGTTACGTGAGCGTAAAGATGATATCCATTTATTGTTCAGGAAATTTGCCAGCGATTTTGCTACCAAGTACAGGATGCCAGCAGTTAAATTAGCAGCTGATGCTGAACAGGCATTGGTAAATTATTACTGGCCGGGAAATATCCGTCAGTTAAAAAATATTACTGAGCAGATTTCTATCATCGAAAAAGAAAGAGACATCACTTTAGAAAGTTTACTACAGTATTTGCCAAATTACCAGACTAACAGACTGCCTGCTATAGCCCATGCAGGAATCGGTAATGTTGGTTCAGCTGATATGAACGAGAGAGATTTATTGTACAAGGTGTTGTTCGATATGAAAAAGGATCTGAATGATCTAAAAAAAGTAGTTCATGATATAGTGCAAACTGGTAGTGGTTCATTGAGTAATTTGTCATCCGATGATTCTCTTGCTGATGAAAGATTATATACTAACGATACTAATTTTCCTGTTGTTTCCGGAAACGGAGACCATAAAGTTCATAGCCCAATAATTGTAAAAGACTCCGGCCATGGATTCAGTCAGCCGATAGTAGTAGAGGAATCATTATCTCTTCAGGATAAAGAAATTGATATGATCAAAAAGGCATTGAAAAAGCATAAAGGAAAACGTAAATATGCTTCGCAGGAATTAGGGATAAGTGAAAGAACTTTATACAGAAAGATTAATGAGTATAATATTGAGGAGTAAATTTCTGTTAAAAAAGATTGTTTATTAAAAGGATGATTTTAGTGTTAAATTTTTCGAAGTATATTTTTCATATCTTTTACTTTCTTTAAATGGTTTAACAAAATATATGTTTAAGATTAAAATACTGATAGCTGTTTTTTTTAGTTTGTCCTGTTTAAAAATTGACGCCCAATTTTTAGATAAAACCTATTATTTGGTCGACTCGATTGAAAGTATTAAGATTAGTAAAAATGATAGGGGATTTTTGGACACAAAAATTAAAGAATACCGGGCATCTAAATCTGATACAGCAAAAGTTCAGATCCTATCCCTTTTAATTGAAGGCATTCAGGATGAAAAGGTATGGATAAAATACAACGATTTATTGTTCAGTAATTCAAAAAGAAAATTGCAAACTTTATCCAATACCCACGACAGAGTTTATTATATTCATAAATCCTCCGAGGCATTGGCATTAAATAATTTTGGATATTATTATTTTAATTATTCAAGTAGGGTTGATTTAGCATTAAAATACTATAATCTAGGCTTGAAGATAAACCAATCTCTTGAAAATTATAATGAATTAATTACAAGTTATTCGAATGTTGGAA
>JANPOX010000027.1:0-2186 GCA_031428235.1 Bacteroidia bacterium
GCAAGATAAATGGTTGTGTAATTGATGTCAGCTACCAACATCATTATTTGCTCGGGATAAACAATACGACCACCTATATGAACACTATCTTTTTTAATATCTGCAAAGTTTTTCATTGGCTTAAGGTTTATATTAAAGTAAAGTAATCTGTTATTACAGCCATATTCTTAATTTATTTAAATGTTTATCAATTTGGACAAGATATTGAAGTTAAAACAGGTTGACCTGTATTACTCACGGTTAATTTCCAACATTGATTATTCGGTGATTTCATTATAACACCCGAACTAATATTTTGTAAAAATATATCATCATCTTGAATTTGTAAACGAGCAACAGGGCTTTGACATATAAAGCAACCGACAATCACTCTTTTAATTTAGCGACCTATTCGCAATTGCTGTTTTAAAAACGGCTGATGCACCGAATGAATGAATATTCAGCCGAACTGGAGCTTTGAAATTGTATATTTTTAGCAAAAATTTTCGGTTTGGCTATATGTTCAACATTTAGTCAGTGTGTCAAGCGTTCTTTGAACGCACTTGTTGGAAATGCCGCTGTAACAACGGATGACACACATAATGAATGAATATTCAGCCGAACGGGGAAACTGTTTTCAACAACCCCTGTGTTTTCATCTCTGATATTTTGCCAATCATCATAAGACATATACCTTGTATTAGTTATCATAATTTTAAATTTGTTTGAAATATTTTTTTAACAGCCTAAATAGGCTCAAAATTGTTTTAAAATTTACTACCAAGTGCTAAGCAAGAAGCGTTTCCAAATATTATTCTGAACACAGATATAGAAATATTCATTATCGAAAGCTAATTGACCCTGTATGCCATTAGAATATGGATATATTGGAACTCCATTATTTTTTTGGATAATTAGTTTTCCATTTATTTTGAGCAACTCATTATCGAATTCTCCATAAATTAGAGGTGTACTTGTTTCAGAATTGGCAATAATTAGTTTATTTGAAGTATTTTGAAAATATAAATTATTACCTGAATTAGCCCCAAGAAATATATTTCCATTTCCAGAAGTCATTTCCCCTGCTTTATAACCTAACGCAGTATTATTGTTTCCATCACGGTTACTTTTAAGTGCATTTTCTCCAATAAAAGTATTGTTTGAACCTGTAATAGTCGAGTTAGCTTGAATTAAATCTGGTGTAATCAAAATAGATTTTGCGTTATTATGAATCACCACTTTTGTATTACTATTCTCACCTTCTGTATATAGTTGTTGAATTTCATTGGTTGTTAATGCTCTATTCCAAATTCCAATATCATCAATTTTTCCATCAGTGTAATGCCAGAAACCATTTGCTTGGTTTGATTCACCTATTGAAATACCTGAATTACCAGCAACATTCATAGGTTGTGAATATAATTGGGTAGCCGAAAGACTTCCATTGATGTAAAGTTTAACTTGAACTCCATCATAAGTCATAACTATATGATGCCACGTGTTTAGTTGGAGAGTGGTATTTGATGTGGCTATTCCAAATGGAGTACCTATAATTTCACCATTTACAGAAGTCTGACTGAAACGTAATTGCCAAGCACCTCCACTCGGAGTTGAATATGTGTGTTGATACCTATTTATTATTATTGAACTTGGACCTCCTGGATTTGAACTCCAGTAATAGCTTCTTGGATATAGCCAAACCGATACAGTTATATTTGTAACATCCAATTTTGTGTTATAAGGGATGTAGATTTCATCGTTTTGCTGTTGCCATTGAGCATTTGCAAAGTCAAAATCATAAGCGGTGTTTACATTACTTCTTCTATCGGTTGTTAAAGTTGCTCTTGTTACTATTCCATTTAGATTATTCCCACTTACATCATTAGCATTTCCATTAAAAGAATAATAAGCAACTAAGCCTTGTGTTATTGTGGTTTGTGCGATAGTAGCAGAAAAGGATGTTATCAATATTCCAAATAGTGAAATAAATTGTCGAATTTTATTCATAGAAGTTTTTATGTTTATTTTCTCTCACAAAGCTATCTTTCCACCAAGCCCAATCAAATAAAATTTGTGTGATAACGCTTACTCACGTATTTTCACGTAAATTTTGCTGAGTCTCCAACCTTTTTCTCACTATGCGAGCTAATCTAATCATCTGTTTTTGTTTATTTATGGCTTGCAATAGCTTCGCTGCTACTATTCAA
>JANPOX010000028.1:0-1889 GCA_031428235.1 Bacteroidia bacterium
AATAAAAACACTAATGAACCCACAAACATCCAGAATTCACGGGAATATAAACTCTCCTCCTCCTCTTCTTTAGGAAAGAATTTGATGTAGGAATAAATGGTGATGATGAAACTCATTCCTAACCACGTTAATAAAATAATAATTTTATAACCCATCGTTATTCCAAAAAACAACATCATTAATGAGATCATGATATAAGACACACGTATCAATTTATCATGAATCAATAAAACCACACAGATCATAACAAAAGTTAGAACGTAAATAACTAATTGTCCCTGCATACCCAGATCGGTAAACGCATGAACCGAACTGTTTCCTAAAATTCCGCTTCGTGTTAAGAAGGTAGAATACAATACTAATAAGAAAGAGGCGATGGCCATTAAGTGTGTCATGAATAACGAACCGCCTTTATTTTTATTGATGATCATCACATGTCCTGCTCCAACCATTACCAACCATGGAACTAAAGAAGAATTTTCAACAGGGTCCCATGCCCAAAAGCCACCAAAGCTCAAGGCTTCATAAGCCCAGGCACCACCCATTAAAATACCTGTGCCCAAAATCATAATACTGAAGAAGGTCCATGTTAATGCTGGTTTTTGCCAGGTGGTGAAATCACGTTTCCATAAACCGGCAATAGCAAATGTAAATGGAACTAATGTTGATGAAAATCCTAAAAATAAAGTTGGTGGGTGAATCGTCATCCAGTAATTCATCAGTAAAGGGTTTAATCCTCTTCCATCCAATTTGGCTAAATAATTTGGCATGCTAACAAATGGCAGATTTGCAAACTCCGGATTTTCTCTCAACAACATAAAAGGATTAGTTCCCAGTTTATAATCGCCAATAAAAATGCCTAACAGCATGCTTGCTATAAAAACCTGCACCAACGCAAAAACAGCCATCGTTGGAGCTTCCCATTTTGCATCAATTGTTTTACGCAGTATGTTTCCTAAAACTACATTCCAGAAAGCCCATAGTAAAAAACTGCCTTCCTGCCCTTCCCAAAAGCAGGACATGATGTATTGCATGGGCATCTCATTATTGCTATGTTGCCAAACATAGGAGTATTCGTAAAAGTGATTGAACAACATGAAAAAGATAGTTGCGGCAATTCCGATCACAGAAAAAGAATGAATGGAAAATGCTACGTTCGCAAATCTTTTCCATTCACTTGTAAGCACTTCTTTAGAATAAAAATAGTATCCAACTACTGAAAGCATGGCTGCAATCATGGAAAGGATAATAAAACCGTTACCTAATTGTCCAATCCATAAATGCTCGCCTAAATGATTCATACCAGGAATTTATTTTTTATTTTTTTCGTCCCAAGCCATTGGTTCCCATAATTCAAGCTTATTTCCTGCCGGATCCATGATCCAAGTAAACACGCCATTTTCATGATATTCGGGGCCTTTAACAAGATCAATGTTTCCTGCTTTTAATTGCTCAAGCATTTCCGCCATATTATCAATACGGTAATTGATCATGAAACTTGATTCGCTTGGACTAAACCATTTCGTGTCATTTGGAGCAACACTCCATACGGTTGTTCCTTTATCTGAAGCCTGATCCTTTTCCCATCTCAAAATTGCACCGCCCCAAGATTCCAAATCCAAACCTAAATGTTGCTTATACCATTCACATAATTCTTTTGGGTTTTGAGTTTTATAAAACACACCTCCAATACCTGTTACTTTTGCCATTCTGATTTTATAAAAAACTGATTAGACTTGTGGTTTACCGTCGTTATACTTACTTGGGCATTTCATTAAAATTTCATTCGCGTGAAATTCTTCCCCCTGCATTTTTCCATTTAAAACGATCTGTTCTGATTTTTGAAAATCCTGTGGTACACTTTTATGAAGAACTACTCTTTTTTCAAT
>JANPOX010000029.1:0-4537 GCA_031428235.1 Bacteroidia bacterium
GTGATACATAGTTCTTTAAAAAGTCAGTCAACCTTACGGGGTTTACCTGACTTTAATAATTCCAGATATTAATTGAATTCTTTAAAACCATTAAGCCTTACAGGGCTATAAAATCGTCATCAATAATTTATTTAATTAATCGGTTTAGCATACTGATCGGCCTTACGGGGCTTACTCAAACAGTTTTAAAAAAAACGTACTCATGCTTTTTAGTTTTCCTATTGGGCATGCTTAGATCTTTAAATTAATCTACTTATGCCTGTGTTATTTTAAAAATCAGTCGACCTTACGGGGTTTACCTGACTTTAAATTATTTTGGAGAATTAAATGAATTCTTTAAAACCATTAAGCCTTACGGGGCTATAAAATCGTTATAGAAATAATTTATTTAATTAACCGGTGTTGTTTACTGATCGGCCTTACGGGGCTTACTCAAATAATAATTTTTTGTTTGTTTCTTTTAATTAAATCTTCTACATTATTAGTCTGCCTTACGGGGCATACCTAATTCTCTACAGTGATACATAGTTCTTTAAAAAGTCAGTCAACCTTACGGGGTTTACCTAACCTTTAATAATTCCGAATAATTAAATAGATTCTTCAATACCATTAAGCCTTACGGGGCCATAAAATAGTTATGAATTAATTATTTAAGTGTCCGGTTTTGTAATCAGATCAGCCTTACGGGGCTTATTCTTAATCGCATTTAAGCAAACTATTAAATAAAATAAAAAATTGGTCGGCCTTACGGGACTTACCCAATCCTTTATCAAGTACAATAAAATAAATTTGTTTTTGATTCAAAATAGAAAGAACGATACTGATAAATATTTATAATTGGTCAGCCTTACGGGGCTTGCCCAAAAACGTACATTACTTCTGCACAACAACTTTTTTAGTCATAATAATTTTATTATCATCTTTAAATTCAATAAAATAGATGCCGTCTTCAAATGATGATAAATCAATATTAATTTTACCTGCTGGCCTGTTCATTTTTTTATCTATAGATTGACCTAAGCAGTTATAGATTGTAATATCAACTTTCTGATTAGAGAAAGAAGACATATCAATTGTAAACATTCCATTTCCAGGATTAGGATAAACATGTATGTTCTTTTGAGAATTTGAGAGATTAGTTATGCCAACCATTTGAGTTAGTTGAGTAACAAATACATCTGTTCTATCGTAGTTTGTTACATTTATCCCTCCAAAAGTTCCACCATCCAATAACCCACCAGTAGCATAAACATTGCCCATCCCATCAGCGCATATGGCAGTTCCCGATTCGTAACCAAGAGTTTCAACTGAATCAGCAATACCTCCAACTGATGCTGCACTTATAAAATTTCCAGTATTATTAAAAGAGGCATAAAATACATCTGAACTATCAGCAGCTGTAACAGATGATGACCCAAAAGTAGCTGTGCTACCAAATTGGCCTGTTATATAAAAATTAGATCCGTCTGTTCCAATTCCTCTTGCTCTGTCAATTAATGGACCACCAGCCCTCTTTGCCCATTGTGTATTTCCATTGGCATCATAACAAGCAATAAACACATCAGCATTACCGGAAGTAATTAATTGAGTAGATCCAAACATCGCAGATGCATTAAACTCTCCTGTAATATAAATTAGCCCTGCGTTATCAGTAGTTATTCCCCATGCAACTTCATCGTAATCACCACCGGCTGTTGTAACCCATTGAAGAGCGCCCGTACTGGAGTATTTGGCAACAAAAGCATCATAATATGAACCACTGGATACCGAGTAAGTCTGAGAACCAAATACTGCATTGTTCGAATAAAATCCGCACACATAAATGTTGCCACTTGCATCACACTTAATTTTTTTCATCTCATCTCTTCCCGGACCACCAGCTTTTTGCACCCATTGAAAATTTCCATTAGCATCATATTTAGCAATAAACATATCACTACTACCTGAACCGTAGAGTGTTGTCACTCCACCAAATTTACATGTATCATTATAATACCCACACATATATACGTTACCGGCATTATCATAAGTAACACCTAAAGCTTTTTCACTATAATGATTACCATCATTTTTTGCCCACAGTAAGTTTCCATTAAGATCATATTTTGCTAATAAAATATCATTATCACCCTTTGTAGTTAGAGTTATAGTGGAGCCTGGGAAAGAAACCAGATTACCCGCTCCTTCAATTTCACCGGCAACATATAAATAATTTGAACCATCACACGCTACTGAATGTGCATAATCACCCAATGAACCTCCTGCAGTTTTTATCCAAGTTAGAGCTCCACCTCCACTATATTTAGCTAAAAATAAATCGTGATTGCAATCAGGAATTCCTGAACAAGGTAAAGTTGTACCACTAAAATTAGCAGCCATTTCGTATTTCCCGGCAACATAAACATTCCCCGCATTATCATTAGCAATGCCCATACCGTAGTCGTAGGCCCATAAACCTTCGTCTTTTGCCCAACCAAACGTTTGTGATTTGTAATCATTAAAAACTAAGCTTAGTAATGATAATAAGTAAATTTTTTTCATAGATCTTTTTTTTTTATAAATTTACTTAGTAAATGGATTTTTATTATAGGTATTCGTTAACAAGGTATTTTATATAGCTAAAAACGTAACATTGTAAATTATTATTTTCAGTTGTCATTTTTTATAGCATCAACAATGATTGCACCTTCATTAATATCTTCATTTTGTTCATTCTCATTTCCCTGCTGAATATCATTTACTGAGTCACCACTTTTTACTACAGCATATTTTTCTTTCAGAGCAAGAAAAGGCATTTCTATTAACCGATAAGAAATAAAAGTAGTAATTGCAATGCTCGCATGAACAATCAGTAGAAATGTAAAAAAATTCTGATATGCATATTTTTCAAAAAAACTTACTACTAAAAATATAATAACAGGGTTAAACATATAGATCCCATAAGAAACTTTTCCAAACTGATGGAAAATATTTGGATTATTTATTGCAAACATTGCTTTAGGATGAAACAGAAAATTACCAATCCAATACGAGAAAGGAATAACAAAAAGATATTTTTTCATGGTATCTATCAAAAACGAACCACTCTCAACGTAGTTAACATTAAAAAATAAAAGAATGAAAATGGTATAAATTATTAAGCGAACCTGAACTGAATGATTAAATTTTATTTTATTGCGGTAAAACAAATAACCGAATAATCCTCCTAATGCAAGAACATCAATACGACTTAATGTATGCACATAATATGACATGCCATAATCATTTGTAGAGTCGAGAAAAAATCCGCGAAATATAATACAACTCAAAATAATTGCCAACAAGGTCTGTGGAAGTTTTTTCATTGGTATAAATCCAATAATCAAAGGACAAAATATATAGAAATGCTCCTCAATACAAATTGACCACAAATGGTTTGTTGCAACTGATTTTGGACCATTTTCAATTAAATCAAAATTACCCGAAAAGAAAAAATGATATAGATAAGTTGGACTTTGTTCATACAAAAAATAACTTAATAACGGAGCTAAAAGTATCATGAAAAAATAGAGAGGCCATATTCTAAAAGCCCTTCTTATATAAAATTTAATGACATCTATTTTTCCGGTTTTCTCTTTTTCACATAATAAAAGATAAGTTAATAAAAAACCACTGACAATAAAAAAAATATCAACACCAAAGGAAAAATTATGCATGACCGTTTCAAAGGTGTTAATTGATGCCGGAGATAGTGAAGTTTTAAAAAACTCCGGATTACCAAATTTTATTTGCCAGCCAAAAAAACAATGAAGCAGTACTATCATATATGCGGCTATAAATCTTAAGATATCAAGATTCTTAAAATATATTCTTTGGGTATCATTTCTGTTTTCCATGAATACTATATTTATTAGTTAACTTTAATTTTTTCATTTGTAAAACAAATGAAGTCGAAATACCATTTATGTTCCGGTGTATATTTTTCAACCTGATCATAAGAAAAAATTATGGTATGCAGTCCACCTTTTCGTGAAATATTTAGAATACTGTCTCCACCGGTATTAGCATCCTTAAAATCTTTTAAAGGAATAGAAATAATTTGCCACTTATCAGCTGGCATAACCTTTAGTTTAAAGGCCCAACTATCGTCTTTATCTTCATCCAATACACCATTGCTATTATCATCTTCTTCCAACTTAACTAAAACATGTTCTTCATTTCCTGTACCTTTTGGCACGTAAATTCTAAAATTTAGATGATCAGTTTCGGTATTTAAATCAACGTTTTTCCCAACTCCTTTTCCCCAGCCCGCGAAATTGTCATTCCCTAACCAATTCACCTGAATGCAAGTTTTAGAAGCTAGTATATTTTTATCTAAATGAGTACTGTCTAATGAAATTTTCGCTTTACCGTATCCAAAAAATCCGGCTTTCTGTATTGAAATACTATCAAAATTTAAACCTTCAAAATCATCAATAAGCAGTACTATATTATCTGCCCATTCTACATTTCCATAGTTGGATAATGTCTCACCTCTGATTTCTGCAACCAGATATTT
>JANPOX010000030.1:0-4526 GCA_031428235.1 Bacteroidia bacterium
AATTATAGTTATTAAACTATAATTCTAGTTTATGCGACTAATTATTTCGTTACCTTTGTATAAAATAAAACTCTATATCGTGAACGAACTAACCAAGGCAGAAGAACAGATAATGCAAATTTTGTGGGAAAAGGAAAAAGCCTTTGTTAAAGATATTATTGACGAGATACCAAAACCAAAACCTGCTTATAATACTGTCTCTACTATTATAAGAACATTAGAACGAAAAAAATTTGTAAACCATAAAAGTTATGGAGGCTCACATCAATATTTTCCTACTGTTGAAAAAAGCGAATACACTAAATTGTTTATGAAACGAGTTATCAATAACTACTTTGATAATTCACTTCAACAAATGGTATCCTTTTTTTCAAAAGAAAACGATTTGAATATTAACGAAGTAGACGAGGCTATTAAATTAATGCAGCAAATTAAAAAACAAAAAAAACATGAATAATTTTATCATTTACACAATAGAAATAGCAAGCAGCCTTGCTTTATTTTATTTAGCATACTGGATATTCTTAAAAAACGAAACTTTTTTTAAATTGAATAGATTTTATCTCATGTTTTCAGTTATCGTATCTCTATTAATGCCATTGATAAATATTTCAATTGGCAGAGATTCATTTATAAGTAGTATTCTAATACTTCCAATTGAACAATACGAACAAAGTATAATTGGAAATATAGATCAAAAAGATATACCGACAACAAATGAAATAATCACTCCTGAAAACAACAATAACACCATAAGTAAAATGGAAAAAGGCGTTCAATCAAATAGCCCCGAATTAAATGCCTCACAAACAATTCCTATAAACTCACTTGAAGCCTATAATCCTGACAAAAAATCAAATTGGTTAGCAGTGGCCTTAGTGATCTATTTTATTGGGGTCTCTTTATTCTTAATTCGCTTTACGGCTAATTTTATATGGATTTTTATTTATGTTTTAAAAAATAAAGAGCAGCAAATTTTAGGCGTTAATGTAATTAGACTTAAAAAAAACATATCGCCATTTTCTTTTTTAAATTTTATATTTATCAGTCATAAAGAATATCCGGAGACTGAACTTGCCAAAATAATCTGCCACGAAAAAGTGCACATAAAACAAAAACACACTATTGACCTTATTCTGTTAGAGATTGTACTGGTATTTCAATGGTTTAATCCCTTTGTCTGGCTTTATAAACGTGCAATAAAAATCACGCATGAGTATTTGGCTGACCACGGGACTTTAAATTCTGGAATAGACATGCCAAGTTACCAATACTCATTACTCCATCAGGTTCTCCGCGAAAATAATTTTGAGATTGCGAGCAGTTATAACTTCTCTGTTAAAAAAAGAATTACAATGATGATGAAAAAAAGATCCTCTAAATTATCTGCGTTAAAACAAATCGTTGTTTTTCCGATATTTATTTTTCTTTTTACCGCTTTTGCTTTTAAAACAAACGCTCCTAAAAGTAATGTACAGCCTAACGAAATAAGTAAATCTTTGATTAATGGAGACTCTTCAATCAAAAAAGTAGCAGTTTCTGTCGAATATTTGAAACTTGTGGAAGGAAATTATATTTCAACAAACGAGCCCAATAGGACCAGGAAGATCATTATTAAGGAGGTTTTGGGCACTTTGCATGGCAATGACAATGGCTACCGATACAACATAATTCCCGTCGGAGAAGAAAAATTTATTAATCCTGATGATGGGGCATCATTAATTTTCGACACCAAAGACAAAAATGCAATAAGCTTATTACTTTTCGGAAAGATCAAATTAAAGAAAGTGAAAGAATCTACTGGCTTTCCTAAAAAATCTATTGCTTATTCAGTTGCAGATGTTTTGATTAAAGATGGTATGAAGGCTGCACTTGTAGATTATAATAATGAACTTAAAGACTCAAGTAATTATGAACTCAATGAAGGAGAAATGAATTTTGTAGGGTATCAACTATTAGAATGGGGGAAACCAAATGAGGCAGCGGCAATTTTCAAATTAAACACTGAAGCTTTCCCAAATTCATTTAATGTTTATGACAGTTACGGGGATGCACTTAGGGTGTTGGGAAACAAAACTGAGGCTGTTGAAAACTACAAAAAATCTTTGAAATTAAATCCAGGTAGCGCAAACGGTGTAAAAAGATTAAAAGAATACGGTGTTAATACTGATACTTTGATCAAAAAATTTAACATGGCAGTTGATTACTTGAAACTTTTGGAGGGTGTATACCTTTCAACCAATCAGCCCAATTGGATGAGGAAGATTACGTTTGTAAATGAGGAAGGCGTATTGATTGGCAACGACAACGGCTATAGATACAAACTGATTCCTATGGGGGATGGCAAGTTTATAAATCCTGATGATGGCGTGTCATTAATATTTGATACCAAAGACAAAAATGCAATAACCTTATTAATATTCGGTACCACTACTTTAAAAAAGGTGAAATTATCGAAAGAACCAAGTTTAAGTTTAGAAAAATATTCCGGCATTTATCTTCCATCGAAAAAAGATACGGTTTTAAAAACCATGGAAATAATTAATAGTGCAAATAAACTATTTAGATTCATAGAAACTCCAAATGAAGCTCCCAATTCTGTTAATAGAAACGTTGAATTAGAATTCGTTACAGATAATATTTTCTTTTATCCTGATAGAAGTGGCAGAAGTATCGAATTCATTGTAAATGATAAAAAGGATGTTACTGGTTGTATTTTAAGAAGACCAGATGGTACTTATACACTTTCAAAGAAAAAATAGTTTACTGGTCTTCTTTTATCAGGTGACCGTACAAGTCCCAAATCCGAGCAAGACCCCTTGTATCTTCAAGAATATCGTTTATGTTCGGTGTGGAAGGGGGTACCTAAACAGAAACCCTTGGTAAATGATTATTTATCAAGGGTTTTTTGTTCGACAAATTATCAGTGAAATAACAAAACAGTTTACTTTCAATTGGTTACACGTTCGAGTCTGTCAGCTGATTGAGAAAAATTAAAGTTTAATTTCCGGGCTTTCTGATTCCTTCTTTTGTGTTTTGAGAAAGAGTCTGTAATCTAATTCTGCCAGCATATAGAGAAAATTTCTTATTTGAGAAACCTCTTCATCTGTATAAACCGAACCATCTTTTTGTAAGATAGTTTTGCACTTTTTTAAACTTATTTTTTCTGATTCCATAAGGTAATGCTACAACAAATCAAGGAGTATATATAAATCACTTAATTATAAATTATTGTATTTAAGTATTTGCTTAAATAATAAAGCATTCATACATTTACAAAGTCATTGAGATTAAAGTTATGGAAAATAATACGTGTATAAGAGTTTTGGCTGACCCCATTCAGATTAAAGAATGTAAAGCAAAGGTCAAAGCGAATGAGAAATCCTTTAAGCAGCTTTCAAGTGTCCTTGCTCTTGCAGGGAACGAGGTGCGATTAAAAATCCTTTATTTAATGGAAGAGGAAAAGGAACTTTGTCCCTGTGATATAAGTGACATACTTGGAATGAGTATTCCTGCTATTTCACAGCACCTGAGAAAATTGAAGGATGGAAGTGTTGTAGAAACTCGGAAAGTTGGTCAAACTATTTATTACTCATTGAAAGCGGAGCATTTAAAAATTTTAAAGCCTTTCTTTAAGTATATCAATCAGCAAAATTTAGAAGCGCAATCACATGAAAGCTAAAAACACGTCTAAAGGATTAATAGGTGCGAGTGTTTTATCCGCTATTGCTGCTTCTCTATGTTGCATCACACCTGTTTTAGCTCTAATTGCAGGTGCAAGCGGGGCTTCTTCTGCATTTTCGTGGATTGAACCCGCAAGACCATATTTCATTGGACTAACGGTTTTGGTTTTAGGCTTTGCTTGGTATCAGAAATTAAAGCCTCGAACTAAAGAAGAAATTGATTGTGCTTGCGATGAGGGTGAAAAACCATCTTTCTTGCAATCTAAAAAGTTTTTATTGATTGTAACGGTGTTTGCAGCATTGATGCTTGCATTTCCTTATTACTCAAGCATATTCTTTCCGAAAAAGGAAAAGCAAATTATTGTTGTTGATAAAAACAATATTCAGATTTCAGTTTTTAAAATTAGTGGGATGGATTGTGCAGCCTGTACAGAAAGTGTTAAGCACGAAATCAATAAACTTGATGGAATAATAGAAGCTGAAGCGTCATTTGAAAATGCAAATGCGGAAGTTCAATTTGATGTTTCAAAAACAAACATTGCAGAAATTGAGAAAGCAATTAATTCAACCGGTTATAAGGTTACACACTCAGAAATAAAAAAATAAAGGGCAATTAAAAAAACAAGGTTTTATTAATGCGATAAAAAAATAATTATGAAAACGATAGAATTAAAATCAGTTATTACTTGTCCGGAATGTGGGCATAAAAAAGAAGAAACAATGCCAACAGATGCGTGTCAATTCTTCTATGAATGTGAAAACTGCAAAAAAGTATTAAAGCCAAAACAAGGCGATTGCTGTGTATATTGCTCGTATGGATCTGTTCCATGCCCTCCTATTCAG
>JANPOX010000031.1:0-4903 GCA_031428235.1 Bacteroidia bacterium
CGCAAGTTTAGATACCTCTGAAAATGCTTATGCCCGTGATTCAAATGGCAAAAATGTTTTATTAATTGTTATTTCTTCTAACCGTGGTTTAGCGGGCGGCTTTAATGCCAATGCCATAAAAAAAGCGTGGACCTTAATTAAAAATGACTATGCCGGTAGTAATGTTTCTGTAATCAGTATCGGAAAAAAAGCAAATGATGCTTTTAAACGAACCGACCACAGTATTCACGGTACTGATTTACCACATGGTTTAAATGAAGTATTTGACAATTTAAAGTACGATACAGTTGCTCCGATTGCTGAAAAAATCATGGAGGCATTTGTAACAAAACAATTTGATAAAGTTGTTTTGGTTTATAATCAGTTTAAAAATGCGGCAGTACAAATTGTGCAGGCTGAGCAGTTTTTGCCTGTTGTTGCTACGAAAAATACGGAAGGAGGAAGTGCTACGGATTATATTTTTGAACCTAACAAAGAATTTATCCTTGAAGACCTTATACCACGCTCTTTAAAAACGCAGTTCTATAAAGCCCTGTTAGATTCTTTTGCTTCAGAACATGGTGCCCGCATGACAGCGATGCACAAAGCAACCGATAACGCTAAAGACATGTTACGTGATTTAAAAATCTCTTATAACAAAGCCCGTCAGACAGCAATTACAACCGAGATTTTGGAAATTGTGGCAGGTGCGGAAGCATTGAATGGCTAAGATATAAATGATTTAAATTTAAAAACCTTTGCAAATTTGTGAAGGTTTTTTTATGATCTTAATCATGTGGTTTTTAGAATGTTTAACAACTGATTTCGTCAAACAGATGATAAATAATCACTAAAAATAACGATATTGCAGGCGCTAAACTAAAGCACATTCAAATGATCATTCTATTATTTTTAATACTTCACTGGTACCTTTCTCTTTTCGGACAAACATTTTTCTTGCACCGTTATGGCGCCCATAAAATGTTTACCATGAATAAATTCTGGGAGAAATTCTTTTACATTTTCGCATGGGTAACTCAAGGTTCTTCTTATTTAAATCCACGTGCATATGCTATTTTACACCGTATGCATCATGCGTATAGTGATACGGAACAAGATCCGCATACACCTCATTTTTTTAAAGAGGTTTTTACCATGATGATGCACACCAAAAAAATATACAACGATGTTTTAAATAAGCGAGTGGTGGTTGATGAAAAATTTGATCGCGATTTCCCAGAGTATCCTGCTATCGATCGTATTGCTGATAGCTGGTATACCCGTATTGGATTTGGCGCTGCTTACGTAGCTTTTTATGCTGCATTTGCAACTCATTGGTGGATGTTTTTGTTTTTACCAATTCATTTTTTAATTGGACCAATTCATGGGGCTATTGTTAATTGGGCAGGGCATAAATACGGTTACCGGAATTTTGAATCAGGAGATAAATCTAAAAACACATTATTCCTTGATATTTTAATGATGGGCGAATTGTTTCAGAACAACCATCATCATGCTGGTTCACGACCGAACTTTGCAGCAAAATGGTATGAATTTGATCCAACGTACCCGATTATCCTTTTATTGGATAAACTTCATGTTATAAGATTGGCAAGGGTAAAAGCAAAATAGTTTATCTGAAACAAAGTTTCTCTTAAGTAATTCTTTAAATTTAGGTTATCCAAAAGGATGACCTTTTTTTATTTTGGGTAATAGACAAACTATTTGAAGTTTAAGATTCCTCACACATCATGACTTTTGTTGAGAGATTTTGATCCTAATAATAATACAATTTAAAAACTTTTTTACCTTTATCGTATTGTTTGTTTACAAGAGGAAAAGTATAAAAGCAGATATTTTGACTTTTGAAGTGAAAGATCTATCTTTAAAAAGGCTAAATTCCCACAAATGAAAAATTTCATTAATTTATTATTTATCTGGTTGTTATTGCCTGGTTGTCAGACCGGCAAAAAGCAACAAATCATTGTTCAGGGATATTTAATAGATGAAAGAACTGGAGTTTCATTTAACCCATTTAGTAGTGCTACTGTGAGATTAGTTTCAGTAAACAACAACAGTAATTATAATAGTACAACTTTGGGAAGCACTGTGGTAAATGGGGATGGGTCATATCAAATCCTAATAAATAGCAACACTACATATAATAATGTTTGGATATATTTATTGGTTGATGAAACAGGAAAAAACAACATATATACTAAAATTGATTTTTCATCTAGAATAAATCATGATTTTATTATAACGTGCCATACTTTATTGAATGTAATATATTCCAATCAATCAGGAACAATCATTGATTCAGTAGTGGTGAACGTAAGTAATTCAAAAGGATATAAACAATATGTAAATCCTCATAACATAATCTTACAAGGCGCAGAAAAAAATTATCTTCAATCGTTCTTATTTGTCAATAACAGCATTTTCACACAACAAAACGATACCATTTATTCGGGCTGTAGAACAACAGTTAACGATACCATTAAGTATTAAATTTAAGCTACATGTAACTGAGTTAATCTTGCCGTTTTTAATTTATCCAGAGCGTAATGCAATGTAATGGTTAAATGTTTAGATGTTTTTTCTTCACTTGGCACATCAAACATGATATCCACCATAATGGATTCGCAAATACCACGTAGTCCGCGCGCACCTAATTTAAATTCCAAAGCTTTGTCAACAATGAGGTTCAACACCTCTTCTTCAAATTCTAGTTTAATACCTTCCATTTTAAACAAGTGTTGGTACTGTTTCACTAGGGCATTTTTAGGTTCAGTTAATATTGATCTTAACGTTGCTTTGTCTAACGGTTTTAAATAAGTCAACACAGGTAATCTTCCGATTAATTCAGGAATTAAACCAAAGGATTTAAGATCCTGAGGAGAAACGTATTGTAACAAATTAGTTTTGTCAATTTCATCTGCCGCAACAGAAGCTGAATAGCCCACTGCCTGGGTATTTAAACGCTGTGCTATTTTTTTATCAATACCGTCAAATGCTCCGCCACAAATAAATAAAATATTACGAGTATTCACCTGGATCATTTTGGCATCCGGATGTTTACGTCCACCTTGTGGTGGCACGTTTACAACAGAACCTTCCAATAATTTTAGCATGGCTTGTTGCACACCTTCACCACTAACATCACGTGTGATGGATGGGTTATCACTTTTACGCGCAATTTTATCAATCTCATCAATAAATACAATACCGCGTTCAGCACTTGGCACATCGTAATCGGCAGCCTGCAATAAACGGGTTAACACATTTTCTACATCTTCTCCAACATAACCCGCTTCGGTTAATACCGTAGCATCTGCAATACAAAAAGGAACATTTAATAACTTCGCGATGGTGCGGGCCATTAAGGTTTTTCCAGTTCCAGTTTCACCAACTAAAATTACATTTGATTTATCTATTTCAATTTCTTCTTTAGAATCTGCAACATGCGAAACGCGTTTAAAATGATTATAAACTGCTACACTTAATATTTTCTTTGCTTCGTCCTGGCCAATAATATATTCATCCAGATGTTTTTTAATAGCATGAGGCTTCAGCACATTTAAAGCATGTTGAACCTGCTGATTGCCTTGAGCACCTGCTTCCTCACTTACAATTTTATAAGCTTGCGAAATACATACATCACAAATATGGCCGGTAACACCTGCAATTAAAACTTTTACTTCTTTTTTGTCTCGTCCGCAAAAAGAGCAAACAATAGGACCTGCTTTCGCCATTCATTTAAATTTTGGAAAACAAAGATAAGTAAATCAAGCCCCAATTTATTTGATTTTGTGAAATTTTAAAGTTTTTTATCTCCAAAAAACCATTTACTTTTGAGTGCCAATTATGAAAAAAATAATTTATAGTTTATGTATCATTGTTAGTTTCTTTCATATGCAGGCACAAAATGATACGTCGAAACTTAAAAAGGTTATTTCAGAATTTGACGTCAAAAATTATAAAACAGATCCCAAAGACCGGCTTATTTTTGAGGTGAACTATACCGGTTGGTTAGGCGCCCCCTCCACTATAAAAACTGATTGGAAATGCATAGGTTTTGGATTCTATACCTTATTTGATAAACCTATTTCGAACTCAAATTTCAGCTTCGCTTATGGCTTGGGATTTTATAGCCATAATTACAGTTCTAATGCTAATTTCATTTATCAGTTGGATAGTTCAAACCAGCGCATCACGACTCTAATTGAGCCAAAAATGGGCCCTTATATTGCTAATCGGTACAATGAACGAAGTTTTGAAATTCCATTAGAACTAAGGTTCAGAACCAAAACAACAAGGGTTTTTAAAATGATGTTGGGCGCAAAAATAGGTTATGTGATTTCAAATTTTAAAAAGAGTGATGATGCAGACGGTCGTATTCGTTTGTACAATATTAAAAATGTAAACCCGTTGCGCTATGGTGTTGTTTTTAGAGTTGGTTTAGAGCAGGTGTGTTTAACTGCCAGTTATTATTTTAGTGAGGTCTTTACAAGCCATGGGCCCAAGGGTATCAATCCTTACTCTATAGGAATTGCCATTATTCCGTATTAAAAACCGGCTTAACTTAGATAAACTCCAAATCATCATCAAATTTCGATAATTCATCGGAGCAATAACCTGTTTTTTAACAAACGTCATTCAAAAAATAGTTTATCTTTACCTACTATTTTTTAAAATTAAAACATGAAAAAATTTACTGTAGTTTTTATATTGGCTTTATTTATAAGTTTACAAAATTTTGGGCAGCAATGGGAATGGGCAAAGTCTTATGGTACCAATAATGGCGATCAGGCATCAACATTAGCCCTGGATCCATCAGGAAATTCGTTTATCTCCGGTTATTATCAAGGCAGTCAGTTGATACTGGGAGGTACCACCTTGAATACAGCTTTTTCAAATAATT
>JANPOX010000032.1:0-4326 GCA_031428235.1 Bacteroidia bacterium
CGGATTTGTTTGATATAATTTAGGAATAAAATTAGCCACCTGTTGTATATAAAGACTTGATATAACTACTCCACAAATTTTGCTTTTTTGAGAAATATATTCTGGTTTTAAAATATCAAACAATAGAATAACACGTTGATTATTGGTTTTATTCCAGGCCTCATGGTCATATGCATCTGTAAAGCCAATGACCTTTCCTTGCTGCCAATTTCTTATTTCATTATTTACTTTTAAAGCGCAGTTTACACTTTCTTCAGGTATAATTAGTCCTAAATGACACCTTATGATGGCATTAGTATCTCCACAATGCGGTTTAATAAAGGCATTTGGTTCAAGTAAATTGAATCCAATATTAATAACGCCCTCAATGCCGGATAATAATTGCAATGTTTGCGGAAAATGTTTTTGGATGTCATACATTTCTACCCCCCATACTCTTAATGATCTTACCTTCCAGGATTTTGGATTCTCAACCATGGTTGTATTAAATTGACTCTCGAAAATATTTTTCTGCAAATAGCTGTTAAGTTCATTCAGAATTATTTGATTATTCATTTCCAATTCCTTAATACCTTTTATATGCGAAATATCAGGATAGTTTAATTCATTGCCATTGTAAGGCCTTTTATGCAAAAGACTAAACCATAATTTATGTTTTCGTAAGACCAATTTAGCGCTTTATTTTATATACTAAATTCCGGGCAGGTATTGCCATATAAGCAAGCGGAATAAATATTTTTGAAATTAACTTTTGAACAGGTAATGGCAATTTTAAAAGTATCGGCATATACATAACCATTTTTTGCATGAAAAGAGAAGTAATAACTGTTGCACAAATAACTTTTTCTTTACTAACAAACTCTTCCCTCACAATATCAAATAAAAAAATGAATCTATTTTCATCCGAAAAATTTTTAGCCTCATGATTATTCGCATCTACAAAAACCAATAGTTCACCCTCTGTCCAGTTACGCCATTCATCCTTCACCCTAAATCCGCATTGAGGGATTTTTCCGGGTATACTTAATCCAAAATGACATCTAAAAATCCCATTTGTATCACCGCAATGTGGAACGATGTGGCCTTGAGGGCTTAACATATTAAAGGATGCAGAAACCAATGAAGGAATAGATTGAATGATCTTCAAGGTCTCAGGAAAAAACCTATGATTTTCATATAATTCAATATTCCAGGTTCTTAATGAAATTGTTTTCCAACTATCTTTTATAGATACCATGCTATCATTAAAATAGCTTTGTAGTTTATGAGATTTCAGGTAATTAAAAAGTTCTTGTTCAATAACCTTGTGATTTGATTTGATAATTCTGGCAAACTCATAATCATCGGGATTAAAAAAAGCCGGTTCATTGCCTTGATAATCAACTCTATCAAACAAGCTATACCATAATTTTTTCATCACAATTGTTAGTTAAATCACTAAGTGAATTTAATAAATTAAATGTTATACCCACGTTAAAATAAAAATAAAGTAATTTTTATTTAGTATTTTTAATTTTAATAAAACAGTTAAACATTTTTGTTAAGCAAATGGTGGATAAATTTACTGATAGAAATTCCAAGTGGTTCTATACAATTGACGAGACGCCTGAGTTAAAGATTTTAGAAGATAATTATACTATTATACTTGAAGAATTGAATCAACTCAGAGAAAAAGCGGAAAACGGATATTGGTTAGATACCTTTCCTTCTTATCTTCATCCCGACAGCAAAAACAAATGGAAAGTATTTACATTTGAATTTTTCGGGATACGGCATACCTTAAACTGTAATTTATGCCCAAAAACATATTCGATTTTAAAACAGATTCCTTCACTTATATCAGCAGACTTTTCATACTTACCTGCGAAAACACATATTCTGCCACATAAAGGTTTCACAAAAATGGTACTGAGGACCCATTTAGGATTAACCATTCCAGGAGATTGTAAATTACGAGTGGGTGATGAAATTAAAGAATGGGAAGAAGGAAAGCTACTGATTTTTGATGATTCATTTGAACATGAAGCCTGGAATAACAGCAACGAAGATAGGTTTGTTTTAATGCTTGATATCGCAAATCCTAAATGGAACTATAGCGCCAAAGAAATATGTAAATATAAAATCGAAACTCTACAGGATGATTTTATGCTCAATATGTTTACTAAAGAACAGTGGTTGGAATTTTCTGAAAAAGGAGAGTTCGGTGAATTCCCGGTTAAGTTATAGTACGGTGTTCTTTAATATAAAGATTGATTTCCTCAATTAATAAATCACTTTCTTTTGCGTGCACTGTAAAGTTTGAATTTGCAGGATCATATATAGACGCCGCTTTAATTAATTTTTTACAATGTGTGAAATATTTCTCTCTTGATAAATGAAGTTTATAGTAGCCATCATCTGTTATACTTTTTATTTCGTATCCCAACATTTCATTAAATCTTAGCGCTATTTTATTGTTTTCAGCAACCGTAGCAATTGATTCTTCACCTGATTTAAATATTTCGAAAACAGCCTGTAGCATTGTTAAGGAAGCAAATACAGGTATGGATGTGCCCCAATATTGCTTATCCCAAATGAAAATACCACCTTCTGCTAATTTTGTATCCGGTTTAGCATCCTTACAATTAATTAAACCGATTTTTTTATTTTTGTCTTTGATTATGAAATAATAATTGAACTTATTATTAATCCGTTGAAACCAATCCTTTTGCATTTTAGGAGTAATGTATTCCTTAAACTGCATGGTGTCTCTAATAAAAGACTGATTTCTCCAATACCGCAGTGTTTCAAGATCCTCTTCTGTAACGCGTAAATATGTTAAGCCATATTGCTCTACAATCATGTTCTTTCTTTAATATAAAAAGCCGGCTTATTATTTTGCATCATTAAAACATTTCCTAAATATTCGCCTATGATCCCAATACAAAACATAATTAAACCAGCGCTGAACAATATGGAAACAATGATGGATGTATACCCTGACGGAGAATTAAAAAATAATTTTTTAAAAAAATAAACTGAACCAACAAAAAAACTGACAAACGATACGGATAACCCAATTGATTTAACCAGTTTTAAAGGCATTGTAGTACTAATCATTAATACATTTGATGAAAGGCGAAACAAAGAAATAAAACCATAACCAGAACTTTGTTTTCTGGATAGATGAAACTCTAAATCGCAGGAATTAATATCTGCCGTATACCATAATATTAATTCATCAATAAAAAATAAATGATTGTTATGAGTCACAATTTTTTGAACAAGATCATTTTTCAAAATCCTGAAACTTGAACCAAGACCTGCGTAAGGGTTTTCTACCTTAGATATAAATTTATAAAAAGACGTCATGGTACGTCTCAAAAATGATTTCTTTTTATTTCGCGCAACACCATACACCAAATCGCAATTAGTACTTGTTATAGACTGATACAGGGAAGCTATGTCGGATGCTTTATGTTCAAAATCATCATCCATTGTTATTATATATTTTCCGGTAGCATATGAAAAACCACAGAGTGTTGCTTTATGTTGTCCGAAATTTTTTGCTAGCGAAAAACCTTTTATCTCCGCATTCTCTTTACTCAATTCTTTTATAATACTCCAACTACTATCCGAGCTGCCATCATTTACAACAATAATTTCATATGAAACACAGAGTTTAACAAGCACATCGTTAACTTCATAAATAAGATCTTTGATGCATATAGCAGAATTATAAACAGGAATAATAACTGATAATTCTTTTATAAAATTTTCCATAGCGTTATTTGAATCCTAAAGTTAATCCGCCATCCATTTTTAGACTGCTGCCAGTAATCCATTTGCTGGCATCAGAAATAAAAAAAGCTAAAGCATTTGCAACGTCTATTGTTTCTCCGATGCCCAAAGGATAACTATTTATTAATTCCTTCATTTTGTCATCATCAATAGCTGCATTTACTGTACTATCAAATATTTCAGTATTTACTAAAGCCGGTTGTAATACATTAACACGTATTTTTTTTCGAATTAATTCAAACGCTAACGTTTTCGCATATCCTTCTAAAGCAGCTTTTGAACTGATATAAGGGCCACCTCCAAAATAGGCGTGAAGTGTAGAAACAGAAGAAATAAAAACAATTGAGCCGTTATCATTTATTTTCTTTTGTTTTAATAATTCAGCAATCAATGTTACCGCTGAAAAATAATTAACCTTAAATACATCCTGTAAATGCTCTTCCTTAATAAACTTTACAGGAACAGGTAATACTTTGCCGCAACAATGAACAATGCCGTCAATAATTCCAACATTAGCTATAAGGTGTTTTATATTTTCTTCAGAAG
>JANPOX010000033.1:0-3630 GCA_031428235.1 Bacteroidia bacterium
CATGGAAACAATTCACTATTCAATTTTAATTGATGCAAGCAAAGAAAAAGTATGGAATACCATGCTGGATGATAAAACCTACAGGGAATGGACAAAGGCATTTCATGATGGCTCCTATTATGAAGGGAGTTGGGAGAAAGGAAGCGAGATCCGTTTTTTAGGTCCCGATAAGGAAGGAAAAATGCAGGGAATGTTCAGTAAAATAAAAGAAAACAATAAACACGAGTTTCTTTCTATTGAACATTTGGGAATGATCAAGGATGGCATTGTTGATACCACCAGCGAAGAAGTAAAGAAATGGGCGCCTTCTTTTGAAAATTATACGTTCACCGAAAAAGATGATCAAACGGAAGTAAAAGTGGACATACAATTGGATGCTGAATATAAGAACATGTTTGATGAGATGTGGCCTAATGCCTTAAAAGCACTGAAACAATTAAGCGAAAATAAATAATCAAAAAATTAAAATATGAATTCGCAAAAAATGACCATCTGTTTATGGTTTGATACTCAAGCCGAAGACGCCGCAAATTTTTACACGACTATTTTCAAAAACTCTTCCATCGGAAAGATCAGCCGATATGGTAAAGAAGGTTTTGAATTTCATCACAAACCAGAAGGCACTGCGATGGTAGTGAGTTTTAAACTCAACGACATGACTTTTATGGCATTGAACGGCGGGCCGGAATTTAAATTCAATGAATCCATTTCCATTGTAGTCAATTGTGAGACTCAAGAAGAGATCGATCATTATTGGAAGAAGTTAACATCAGAAGGAGGTCAGGAAGTTCAATGTGGATGGTTAAAAGATAAGTATGGAGTTTCATGGCAGATTGTTCCAACCATTTTAGGTCAATTAATGAGTGATCCCGAGAAATCCCAAAAGGTAATGCACGCGTTTATGCAAATGAAAAAAATTGATATTGAGGCTTTGAAAAATGCTGGAGAGTAATAAAACAAACTCAAATTTTAATCAATTATTAAAAAATATTTTAATTCATGAAAGTATTTCTTAAAAATATTGATGATTACATTATTTCTCAACCTGAAGAAGTGAGAGAACGTTTGGAACAAATTCGTCAAGCCATTATAAAAAGCGCTCCTGAAGCAGAGGAAAGCATTAGTTATGGAATGCCCACCTTTAAGTTTAATGGGCCGTTAGTTTATTTTGCAGCATATAAAAATCATATCGGATTTTATTCTTTACCTTCAGCTCATCGTGTATTTCAAAAAGAATTGGTTGGCTACAAACAAGGGAAAGGTTCTGTACAATTCCCACTTGATAAACCATTACCTCTGACCCTTATCAAAAAAATGATTAAGTTCAGAGTCAAAGAAAATAGAGAAAAACAAAAAATGAAAAAAAGAGCGGCTTAACTATTACTATGAGTTCAGAAATTATTATATCCTTAATCACCCTTATCTTCTTAGAGATCATTCTTGGAATTGATAATATTATTTTCATTTCTATTTTAACTGATAAGCTACCGGATACAACACGCGGAAAAGCAAGGATCATAGGCCTTAGTCTGGCGCTTGTTTTAAGGTTAGTCTTATTGGCAGGGATAAGCTGGGTTTTAAAACTTGATCAACCATTATTGACCATTTTAAAAAATTCTTATTCCGGAAAAGACATTATTTTAATTGCAGGAGGTTTATTTTTACTTTATAAAAGCAGTAAGGAAATTTTTGAAAAGACCGAAGATAAACTAGCCGAGAATAGAGAAAAAAAACAGTTCAAAACATATGTCTCATTCAATAATACAATTGGTCAAATCATATTGCTGGACCTCGTTTTTTCAATCGACAGTATTATTACAGCTGTTGGGTTGGTGGACGAACTCTGGATCATGTATACCGCCGTTATCATATCCATTGGAATTATGTTACTGGTATCTAAAAAGATCAGTGGTTTCATAAACAAGCATCCATCACTTAAGATATTGGCACTTTGTTTTTTAATGATGATCGGTTTAGCATTGATTGCCGAAGGGTTTCATTTACACATACCCAAAGCTTATATTTACTTCTCAATGGCCTTTTCTTTCTTGGTTAATCTGATTCAGATTAAGAAGAAAAAAGTATAAAATCATCACGTTTAGGAATTCAAAAAACAGTTTTTTTGTCTTATTTGGATGTACTTACGTATATCTTGATTTATCCACAATTTATCTATTTTCTTCAGTCAAATTTGATATAATCGTTATCTTTAACGTTCAAAAAAAACAAATAGATTAACCTCATATGGAAAAAGTATTAAAAGCATTAGGAATTAAAGATGTAAATAATGGTTGCGCAACAGGTAAAAATTATTTTGCAAGTGGTGATGTTATAGAATCATATAGTCCGGTTGATGGAAAACTGATTGCTAAAGTAAAAGTGGCAAACGAAGCAGATTATGAAAAAGTAGTGCAGGTTGCTTCAGAAGCTTTTAAAGTATGGCGCAATATTCCGGCACCAAAGCGTGGAGAAATTGTTCGTCAGTATGGAGAAAAATTGCGTGCCAAGAAAAGCGAATTAGGACAACTTGTTTCTTATGAAATGGGAAAATCTTTACAGGAAGGTTTAGGCGAAGTTCAGGAAATGATTGATATCTGCGATTTCGCTGTTGGTGTGTCTCGTCAGTTATATGGTTTAACTATGCATTCTGAGAGAGAGAGTCACCGTATGTATGAGCAATGGCATCCATTAGGAATTGTAGGAATTATTTCCGCGTTCAACTTTCCGGTGGCAGTATGGAACTGGAATACGGCATTGGCATGGATCTGTGGAGACGTTTGTATTTGGAAACCTTCCAGCAAAGTTCCTTTATGCGCTGTAGCTTGTCACAATATCTGGAACGAAGTTGCTGCCGCTAACAATATACCGGAAGGTGTTTCCTGTTTATTAGTGAGCCCAGGATCAATAGGAGAAAAAATGTGTGAAGATGGTCGTGTGCCATTGGTATCTGCTACTGGTTCTACACGTGTTGGAAGAATTGTAGGAACAAAAGTAGCGAGTCGTTTTGGTCGTTCTATTTTAGAATTAGGTGGAAACAATGCCGTTATTATTACTCCTAATGCCGATATTAAAGCATGTTTACCTGGAATTGTGTTTGGTGCTGTTGGAACAGCAGGTCAGCGCTGTACTTCAACTCGTCGTTTAATTATTCATGAAGATATTTATGAAGATGTAAAACAAAAATTAGTAAGTGCATACAAACAATTAGTGATTGGTGATCCCTTAAATGAAAAAAATCATGTTGGACCATTAATTGATAAAGGGGCGGTTAAAGATTACATGTCTTCCATTGAAAGAGTAATTGCTGAAGGAGGAAAGATATTGGTACCCGGTGGTATTTTGGAAGGTAAAGGATATGAAAGCGGATGTTATGTAAAACCATGTATCGCTGAAGCAAAAAATGATTTAGAAATAGTTCAGCACGAAACGTTTGCTCCTATTTTGTATATTATGAAATACAAAACAATGGATGAAGCCATTGCTTTACAAAACGGTGTTCCACAAGGTTTATCATCTTCTATCATGACTTTAAACATGCGTGAGGCAGAACAGTTTTTATCAACCAATGGTAGCGATTGCGGTATTGCCAACGTGAACATCGGAACAAGCGGTGCTGAAATTGGCGGTGCA
>JANPOX010000034.1:0-9440 GCA_031428235.1 Bacteroidia bacterium
AACCAAACATTTTGAAGAGCAGATCAGAATTAGTATGATGCCTTTTAAAGATGTTCCTATTATTTTTACTTCGGTTTCTGAAAAACAACGTATCATGAAGGTGATTGAAGTGGCTATGGAAGTGTTTCAAAACAGAACTACAAAAATACCAACAAGCAAGTTAAATGAGTATTTCTTACCATTAATTGAAAACTTTCCACCTCCCGCTGTAAAAGGAAAAATAGTAAAAATAAAATACGTTACTCAAATTAAAGACACTTGCGCTTTTGTATTCTTCTGTAATTCACCACAATATTTAACGGATGCCTACAAACGGTTTTTAGAAAATAAATTCCGTGAGAGCTTTAATTTCACTGGCGTTCCTCTATCATTTTATTTCAGGGCAAAGAGTTAATCAAATTATGCTGAGGTCAATTATTTTTTGTTTAAGTCTTGTCATCTTATTTAAGGAGTCTTGTCATTCACAGGAATTAAATGGTTTTGTAAAAGACAAAAAACAAGAAGGAATACCTTATGTAAATATTGGTATACCTTCTAAAGCCTTTGGAATTATTACTGATGATGCGGGTAAGTTTAAACTTAAGATTACTTCAGAAAAAGATTCAGATACACTTCAAATTACTTCCATTGGTTATTACCCTGCAGTAATGAGTGTTTCTGATCTAAAAAAACTGTGCAGCCAAAATTCGCCGATCATTTTAACAGAGGAAGTTTATCAGTTAAGTACCACAACTGTTAGGCCGGATGAATACGAAACTAAGATACTTGGAGCCCAAAGTATTGCTGATCTTGAATGCGTTAACCTAAGTGCTTTAAAACAAAAAGATACGGCTTCCGTGCGTCGGTATAAAGAAAAAGGTATCAGCGAAAAAGCAGCGGGTATTGAAATTGGAAATAAAATATCTATCAAAAAAGGCCAGCAAACGTTTATTGATAAAATTCAATTCAAAGCTTGCTTAGGGCCAAACGATACTGCTATATTTCGTATTAATATTTATTCTGAAGGGAAAACAGTAAAAAGAGTATTAACACCAATTGGTGTGGTGAAAGTCATCAATTCCAAAAATGAACTGAAGGAACCAATCATTATTAAATCCATTGGTAAAACTGAAGTCCACGAAATTGATGTTTCAAGACAGAATATTGAAGTGAATAATGATTTCATTATTGCTTTGGAATGCATTTATGCTTCTAATTCTCAAATGAATATTGGCGCTAAACCTGCTTTATTTGGTTCTACAGACCTTCTAATCAGAGAAAGCATTATGGATGAATGGATCAAGGTTCCCTTGGTTAACATGACCTTTATTGCGGCAACTGTCACCTACAAAAAGAAAGGTAAAAAGTAACAGAATAATTCCTTCGTATCTTTTCAGACACACATAAGTTATAGTAATAACCCACTAAAACTTATTGATTATGAAAGCGATCAACCTATTATTGTTTTCCATTTATGTAATAACAAACGTTTCAAGAGCTCAGGATATCTTAAATCCTCCAAAGTACTCTGTAAATCCCTGCGGTGTTTATGATAAAAATGTCGGCAGCAGAAATGTCATTAATTATACAAGTTTGCGGGAAAGCGATGTTGCCTGGGAGAAGAGAGTCTGGAGAGATATTGATATGCGTGAAAAACAAAATCAGCCACTCTATTTTCCAATTGAATACAATGCCTGCCGAACTTCTTTATTTCAGACTATTACAAGGCAGATCTTAAATGGAAATATCATTGCATTTAAAGATGATGAGTTTTTAATTCCTTATGATCCCTCCGAATTCAGAAAAAGAATCATAAAAACAGATACGGTGGAACGAATTGTTTATGATCCAGAAGGAAATGAACATGTTGAAATGGTTCCTGTTTCTGATTCAACAAGTATTTACGAACGCATTTTAAAATTTCGGTTAAAAGAAGATTGGTTCTTTGATCGCCAAAAATCAAGTTTGGAGGTTCGGATCATTGGCCTTGCGGCTTTTGAATATAACGAAGAAAGGGATTATTATAAGGAAGTTTACTGGGTTTATTTTCCGGCATGCCGACCTTACTTTGCTAAAAACGATGTTTATAATTTCAAGAACGATGCTGAAAGGCGAAGCCTCGATGATATATTTTGGAAGCGTCAGTTCTCTAGTGTGATTGTTAAAGAATCAAATGTTTATGACCGATTCATTGATCAGTATGAAAAGGGTATTGATGCCTTAGTAGAATCTGATAAAATAAAAACGAATATTTTTGCGTGGGAACATGATTTGTGGAATTATTAAAAAATCATTTTATTTGTTTTTGAATCCATTAGTTGAAGTACTATAACAAGCTATTCAACTTATTGCAAAGACTTCATGGACAGGAAGAATTTGAAGGAACAGTTAGAAGATTGGTTGGTGATGGTTTAATGAGGCCCATTAAAAAAGCCTCATCCACCAGCTGGCGAATGAGGCTTTTAAAAATTTATTAATTAAATTCTACTTTCGTTTATCAAAATCAACTACAATTGGAGTTGATATACATAATGAAGAATAAGTACCAATAACACGGCCAATTAATAAGGCGAAGATAAATCCTCTGATGCTTTCTCCACCGAAGATGAAGATTACTAATAATACGAAGAATACAGTTAATGACGTTAAAATAGTACGGCTTAATGTACTGTTTAACGCGTAGTTGATTAAAGTATGACGTTCAGCAGCTGTTGAATCTGCTTTTTCGTTTTCAGTTAAACGCTCACGAATCCTGTCAAATACAACAACTGTTTCTGTCATGGTGTATCCCATTACCGTTAAGATTGCTGCGATAAAATCCTGACCGATCTCTAAAGAGAAAGGAACAATTCCATCAAGGATTGTATAGAAAGATAATACAACTAACACATCATGGAATAAAGCGACAACTGCACCTAAACCATATTGCCACTTTTTGAATCGTACAACGATGTACACAAACATCACAAGGCATGAGAATAAAATTGCCGCATATGCACCGTATAAAATATCGGTGGCGATTGTAGGACCAACTTTTTGCTGACTTACAATTTCATGTTTAACATTCAATGTGTTTAAACCATCGTTTAATGCTTTTTCTACTTCTGTATCAACCGTTGCAGAGTTATCAGACACACGGTATGAAGTAGTAACTTTCATTTGGTTATTTCCACCAACAGTTTTTACTTCTAAAGAGGCATCCTTGAAAGCTGATTTTAAAGATTGTTTCACATCTTCTGTATTCATTTCTTTTTCGAAACGAACCTGGTAAGTACGCCCACCTTTGAAATCAACACCTAATTTTAAACCGCCATGTACAAAATACATTACGATACCTAATGCAATAATAATTGTAGAAATTGCATAATAAACTTTTCTACGACCTACAAAGTTAAAAGCTACATTTTTAAATGAATTCCTTGTTGCACTGTTGTCAAATGGAATTTCCATTTTACGAGCCAACATCCATTCGAAAATAACACGAGTAATTAAGATCGCAGAGAATAATGAAGCTCCAATACCAATTAATAAGGTAGTTGCAAAACCTTGAACAGGCCCTGAACCAAATACCATCAAAATAATTGCTAAGATTGCCAGAGTAACATTGGAGTCAATGATTGAACTCATGGCATGCTTGAAACCTTCTTTAATGGCTAATGAAACATTTTTACCATGAGCCAATTCCTCTCGGATACGCTCAAAGATAAGGATGTTGGCATCTACTGCCAAACCAATGGTTAATACGATACCGGCAATACCTGGTAATGTTAACACAGCATTCATAGATGCTAGAATTCCCATGATAAAGAACATATTGGCTATCAACGCAATGTTGGCAACCATACCTGCTTTATTATAATACATATACATGAATATCAAAATCACGATTAAAGCAATTACGGTAGACATTAAACCTGAATCAATTGCTTCCTGGCCTAAAGTAGGACCAACAACGCTTTCCTCAACAATACGTGCCGGTGCAGGTAATTTACCGGCGCTTAATACAGCCGCTAAAGTGTTTGCTTCTTCTACTGTAAAATTACCGGTGATTTGTGATTTACCACCTTTAATCTCACCATTAACTGTTGGTGCAGAATAAACCATGTTATCCATTACTACAGCAATAGAACGGCCTTTCTTTTCTCCCTGTGGTGAATTATCACGGGTTAATTTAGCCCATTTAGTTGCTGCTTCACCAGTCATGGTCATACTGATGTATGGGTGACCACCACTTTGTGCATCAAAATCAGGACGAGCATCTGTAATGATATCACCGTACATGGCTGCTTTACCGCTTCTATCCGTTACTTTGATTGCATATAACTCATAATATACCCCAACAATTTCACCTGATTCATTCTTCACCTCTTCAGGTTTTGAACCCCACATGAATTTCAATTTGTTTGGCAGATAAGATTTTAATGCCGGATTTTTTAATAAGGCATTTGCTTTCGCTGTATCTTCTTTACTATAAGCACGGGCAATTACCGGTCCAGGTAAAAACTGCTCAGGCTGTTGTGTTTGCTGGTTAAAAGATACATTCGCTTTTAAAGGACAAGGCACATTTCCTACATATATTAAAGGAAAACGCATATTAAATGAATCCAAAGAAGTTGGAACCGCAGAGTTTGTATTAACATTAGAAACAGCTGCAGTATCAATAACACCTTTTGCAGTGTCACCTTTAACCGGTGAAACATTAGCTACTTTAGTAGTATCAGTTGCTTTTGCAGTTGTATCTTTTTTAAGATCAAAATTAGGATACAAGGCTTTGGATAATTTATCATTAGCGCCAATTAATAGATTACCTAATTCTGTGTTATCATAAGTTTCCCAGAACTCCAGGTTAGCTGTTCCCTGTAATAATTCACGAACACGTTCTTTATCTTTTACACCCGGTAATTCAACTAAAATACGTCCGCTGTTTCCTAATTTCTGAATATTTGGTTGTGCCACACCAAAACGGTCAATACGGGAACGGAATGTTTTTTCAGAGTTAGAGATGGATTCGTTAACTTTAGTACGAATGAACTTAAGAACTTCATCATTTGTTGCATTATAGGCAATAGATCCTTTTAATTCAATGGTCTGAAACAATGGAGCCAATTGGCCTGAAGGCGCATTCGCTTTATATTTTTTCTCAAATAAAGTTAGGAAGTCGTCGTTGTTACCAACACCCATACTTGCTTGCGCATCTTTAACAGATTTGTTAAATGCTGCATCCGGGTTATTATTGGATAGGTTTTTAACGATATCTGCTACAGAGATTTCCAACGTAACGTTCATACCACCACGTAAATCCAAACCTAAATTGATCTCACGCTTTTTACAGTCTTCGTAAGTATAGCTGGCAACGATCAGGTCATAAACCGGTTGTGTTTTAACGGAGTCAAGGTATTTATCAACTAATTTCTCTTTTAAAGAGTCAACATAAAACAACTCTTTGGTGGCATCACCTGCAGCGTATTTTTTTGCAGTTGCCTGAACACCGGCTGAACCCGAAATGCTTTCCGCATATTCTTTTGCTTCAGTTTCAACTCCACGGGTTACCCATGTGAAGGATAAATAAAAAATACAAGCAAGCGCTAAAAGTATAGCGAAAATTTTAATGGCACCTTTGTTTTGCATAAATCGGTATTATTTCTAAATAAATTAAGGGTGCAAATATAGTTTTATCACTTATATAATGCAAATTAATTTGGCGCTGAAAATTAGGTAGTTAGCATTTTTTTAATTTAATTAATTCGTATTTTTGGTATTGAAATGAACCGCATCAAATATTTATTCTTTTTACTGTTATCAACAAAATTTTTAATAGCCCAAACTAATGTGTTTCGGGATACGATTCCTGTGTATGAATCTGGCATTAAATTAAAGATGCCCTGGGCAGGGGGAATCAATTTCAGTTCGTTTGCCCAAATTGACCTTAATGCCGATGGAAAACAAGACATTGTTGCATATGATAAGATTTGTGGTTCAGGCGGAAGGTTGAGAGCATACCTCAATGCCGGTGGGACAGGGGAAGCAACCTATCTGCACGCGTATAGTTATCAAAAGCAGTTTCCTGCGGTTACAGACTGGGCTTTGTTTTTTGATTACAATAATGATGGAAAGTCAGATATTTTCACTTATACGACCGGTGGAATCAAAGTTTTTAGAAATACCAGCATAGGCTCTACTTTAAGTTTTGTGTTGGCAAGTCCGCTGTTATTGAGCGATTATAATCCAACCGGGCTGCCCAGTGTTTCAAACCTGTATTGCAATTCGGTAGCTCTGCCCGGAATTTCAGATCTGGATAATGACGGGGACCTTGACATTTTAACTTTTTCGGTTTTTGGAACTGTAATTGAATATCATAAGAATATGAGCCAGGAGTTGTATGGCATTTCTGATAGTCTGGTTTATGATATGGTTGATGATTGCTGGGGTGATATAAAGGAAAGTAGCTGTACTGTAACCCTGAACGAATGCCCTTTTTTGAAACAATACAATAATCTAATAAAAGACACATTAAACAAACCTTTACACTCGGGTTCATGCCTGATGTGTTTTGACCGAAATGGCGATGGCGCTAAAGAACTTGTGATGGGAGATATTTCCTGTAGCACTGTTATTTTTGTAGAAAATGAAGGGACTCAAATCAACGCACATATAGGTGATACGACGATGTTGTATCCAAATTATCCCGATAAAGCCAGCACTTCAACCATTAAATTAAATTCATTTCCATGTACTTTTAATCTGGATGTTAACAATGATGGTTTTAAAGATTTGATTGCAAGTCCTAATGCCATTGCAGGATCAGAAAATTACCAAAGTGTCTGGTATTATGAAAATGCATCAGTAACGCCTACTGTAAATTTTGTTTTGCAAAAGAAAAATTTTTTGCAGGAAGACATGATGGAGTTTGGTGAAGGTGCTTATCCGGTCTTATTTGATGCCGACTCTGATGGAAAAAAAGATTTGATCATTGGTAATTTAGGATATTATAACGGAAGCACAAACCAATCGCGTTTAGCGTATTACAGAAATACAGGAAGTTCAACTACTCCTTCCTTTTCATTAATCACCAGAGATTATCAGTCTTTATCGACTTTCAATATTTATTCGATGGCTCCAACATTTGGAGATATGGATAACGACGGTGATAAAGATTTAATTATAGGTAACAACAACGGAACCTTACATTATTTTGAGAATACAGCAAGCGTTAGTAGCCCCGCAGTTTTCAGTAATCACATTGCAAACTATCAGGGAATTGATGTCGGATCATTTGCTTATCCTCAATTGTTTGATGTTGACAAGAATGGCACATTGGATTTAGTGATTGGTTCACAAAATGGAAAAATAGATTACAGAAAAAATAATGGTACAGTTTCTTCTTCATCTTTTAGTTTGCAGTCTGCATCTTTTGGTAGTGTAAATGTGAAACAAAGTGGCTGGGTAACCGGTTTCAGCATGCCACATATGTTCAACGATGCAGGAGTTACAAAAATGATTGTAGGAAGTGAGATCGGAAATATCTATCTGTATGATAATATTGATGGGAATTTAACCGGCAGCTTTAACAGAGTTGATACAACGCTTTTTCAAATTAATGAAGGTCCGCGTTGCGCACCATTTTATGAAGACCTAACCAATGATGGCAAACGCGATTTATTTATAGGTAATTATGCCGGCGGACTTGCTTTTTTTAATTCGAGTGATGTGAATGGGGTAGGAGTGGAGGAACTATTTAATGAAGACAATATCAGTATCTATCCTAATCCTGCTGCTGATAATATAACTGTTTCACTCAATAATAATTCTTATTCTGAATTGACAATAAAGTGTTTTGATGTTTTAGGTAAAGAAGTTTTGTCATTATCAACTTATAATAAAGTAATTCAAATTAATGTGTCTTCTTTTAGTAAAGGCCTTTATTTTATTCAGTTGCAAAGCAAAGAAAATAAGCAATTAAGATCATTCACAAAAAAAATAATGATTCATTAAAATAAATCTTTACTTAATTTTAGAAATCTCATTGGCTACTTTATTATAAATAAAGATCAGTGTAAATAGGCAAAGTCCCGGAAACACCACCAACCACCAGGCAGAAAAATGATCCCTTGCTTCATTCAGTAAACTTCCCCAGGTGATGACATCTAACGGAACACCTACGCCAATAAAAGATAAGGAGGCTTCAATTAAAACAGCTCCTGCTAGACCAAAAACAATTTGAACCATAATTAATGGTAATACATTAGGTAAAATATGTTTTAACATAATGCGGGAATAACTCATTCCAATAGCTTTGCACGAAGTTACATAATCCAATTGTTTAGCTTTGAGGTATTCTGCTCTTGTTAGCCTTGCAATAATTGTCCAGCTTAAAAAACCAATGATGATGATTAATAAGCTATAGGATGGTTTTGAAATAGCGGAAATAGCAATGATTAATAAAAGAGTAGGGATTGAATTCAATACTTCGATAATTCTTAACACAATTATATCTACCGGAAAATTTAAATGTTTATTGAGGTTCAATTTTTTATCAATCCATTTTCCCGCAATTATTAAAATAAAAGCGTTCTGAATAAAAATATAAATGGTAAAGATGAGTTGCCAGATCAACTGGAAACCGTCCTGTTTGAAACCTTCAGATAGCTTTTCAGACCTTATCACAAAACAGAAAAAATAACTAATGAATAAAGAAACTAATAAAAATAATGTTTGAACATAGCTGATCTTTAAAGTATTGTTTTGAAAATAACCCGCGCATGCCCCAAAAAATATTCCAAGAAAGGTTGCAATCAACATGCTGAAAATACCTACACTTAAAGATGTTTTAGTACCATGAATGATGCAGGATAAGACATCATTTCCGTTTTGTGTGGTGCCCAGCCAATGCCTGAATTTGTATGGTATTTCAGTGACTTCTCCATTGGTTAAAGTCATAACTTGTTTATCGAAAGGACTTTTTCTTGGTGCGTTATCAGCATCAATGGTTTGTGGAGAATAGGAGCAGGGCGGGAAAACACAAAAATCATAATTAAGCACTTTCCATTCTTTCCCCATGTTATAAGAAATATTTTTATTATTAACGGTTAACTGATTCTTAAATGAAAATGCCGGAAACAACCACTGACCATTATACTTGCAAACCAGTGGTTTATCATTTGCCAGGAAAGGCGCAAACAAAGCCACGAAGACAAACAAAATAAAAATTTTCAAACATCTTCTGATTACCCTGTTTTTGCAGAGTATTATTTTGATGCTATGATATATATGAATTAAGGTCATTGATGTATTCTTATTCTTGGATCCACCCAGGCGTATAAAATATCAGCCAGTAAATAACTAAAAATGGTTAATAGCGATGATAAAGTGATCACCGCTATTACAATCGGGTAATCCTGTGAAATAATGGCCCTTACTGTTTCGGTGCCCATGCCTGGAATCGTAAAAATACTTTCGATGAT